>DATJDO010000091.1:0-7793 GCA_035497375.1 Chitinophagaceae bacterium
CTATGGGAGAATTTCAATTAGTCGAGTTGTTCATGGTATTGATGATATTGAAGACCCAAACGATGATGAACACGAGGCTGCATATGAAAATGAAACTCAGGCTATGCAATTACCGACGACAGAATGCCAATTAAAGCCATATTGCATACCTAGTCCAACACTTCCGGATCAAGTAATTTTCGAGCAAGCTTCCTTAGCAATCGCAAAAATTAGCTATGTAAAGGGTATGTATAGCTATGTGGCATCCGGAGGGTTATTACACAATTCGACCAATCGTCCGCTTTTCTTAACCGCTAACCATTGTATTGCCAGTCAATCGGTTGCAGCAAGTTGCGAGGCCCTTTGGGCATACCGTGAAGCTTGTGATTCCGCGGCACCAAACAGTACTTTTATTAAGACGTTAGGCGCCACGCTAATTGCAACAAGTCGCTTGACAGATTTTACACTGCTCCAATTAAAATCGAATCCGCCAACTGGCAGCTATTATTTTCGTTGGTCAGATGAAGATGTATCACGCTCTAGCGAGACGCTATATCGCATCCATCATCCACACGGCTATCCTCAACATTATCAAATATCGAGAATTCGGAATTTAGGAGGTTGTAGTATGCCAATTGGAAACTTCATCTATTCGAATCCGCAACTTGGCATTACCGCAACTGGCAGTTCAGGATCACCATGCTTTAGAGCAACCGACGGACATGCTGAACTCATGGGTCAATTATATGGCGCATGTTCTAGTAGTCCTCAAACATGCAATCATGCGAATGTTGATGGAGCTTTCTCGGCGACCTATCCTATGATAAAAGCGTACTTATAACAATAAATGTCGTTTTGGGCATTAGCAACATTAACTTTTGTGCCCTCCACAGAATTTTCCATCACCGGGAAGACACCAATGTGGGATATTCAAATTGAATGGTTCGTTTAATTCAATTTCTCCCTCAAGTGAAATCCTATTTGGGTCATACATATTGTCCATTTTCGCTTCCATCACGTGAAAATCACCGAAAATACTATCACAGCTCAAGCAGCCGAAAGACAAATAGGACTTACCCACCATCCTACTGTATCGTTCTTTTACTGTCCCCAGCGTGAAATTCGGTTCTTTTTTACTCCTTGCAAGATTTGAAGCCAATTCCATTATCTCGTCTTTATATTCAATACTGTTCGACGCCCATAGCGCTTCCTTTGGTTGTATTTTAGCATTGCATGAAGAGAGAAAAGGTGTTTCTACATAATAAAGGTGGTTTAGTTGCCCACAATTCCAACAAATCATCTCATAAAACGCCAGCCTCACTATCTGTTTAAAACTCGTGTGTGCTATGGTCCTGAACTGGATATTATTACAAATGAAATTTTCCAGGAAGAAGTGCAAATCAACTTTCCGACGTGTCCCTAAATTCACCATCAGCCCCAAATCTTCATCTTCTTCAACATAAAAGACAGGCAAGTCTGGACGTTCATTGGTTAATTTGGCTATCGGCTTTTCGAAGAGCCAACATCCGAAAACTCCATCCCGAGCATACTTAGATTGCCGTTCCAAAGTTTTGTTTAAAGACTGCGGACTTAGTTGCACTTCAAATGCGATCGGCCTTGAATCATTCGGAGCAAAAACATCGGCTCTCCATCCATTGCCTCTGTATTCCTGCTTAGCCTCAACTCCTAGTTTCTGGCATACAAACAGTATTTCGGTTTGTATCCTGCCATGTTTCCAAAGGTTATCCATTTGATATTTTGAGTTTTTAAGTCGTAGATAGCTATTTCAAAGGTTCAAATTAGACCAAAAAAACACCAGCCTAAACAGTGTCGCGCTATCCGATATGTTCCGAAGGGTATGTCGAACTATAAATAAAAGCGGATCTGCTAGCTAGTTTTTTGAAAATCAACCATATAAATGATAGAGCTGGTTATACATTTCTTTTAAAGATCGTGGCAAATTGGATTTAATATTCCTTATTTACTATACTCCATCTCATCATAACCTTTCAAGCGAAATGCTTTGAAATATTTCGAATCAAATTTGAAGTATTGAAGCTAAATGGGTTCGACTTCATGAAATTTATTGTTCGAAAATCAATGAAATATTTATTGTAATTGTTACCGGATTCAAAGTACTTGGATTACGTAAACCCAAGTACATCGTATGTTCTTCCGTAGTTCTAAATTCTCCATTTCCTCCCAACAGAACAGAACAACTGCTCCTGTTCTCTTTGCAAACATTGAATATATGTTTCCATTGCCCATCTTTTTTAGTTTCAAAAAGTATAGCATCTTGTTGGGAAGGGAGTAAGAACAAATCAGCAGATTGATTCCCTGCAGGAATTTCTATTTTACTTACTGCAGATCCTAAAGTCATATTCCCTGTTCCTGCTACAGTAATCAATCCGGCGACTAAGCCAAAATTTGATTGAATAGGCTTTGAAGGATTTACCGCAGTCATTGTATAAACTACTCCAAAACAATCAGTTGGAATTTTAAAGGGAAGAACAGTACGGCTTTTTCCTCCGAAGCTGGCATTAAAACCACCATTTAAATTAATTATTTCATTTTCAACTAATGGTTCAAATCTATATTGCCCGATAGTTTTGAGTGAAACAATTGAAAAAAGGAATGCAAATATAACCCTCATTATGTTTATTTTTATTTTAATAAATCATTAGATTCTCCTTTTAGTTGAATCGTAAAAGTCAAATATAATGACCAATATGTGCTATTAAATGAGGAAATTTCCACGACTTTTTACGAAATCAATAAATAAACAATATTAATAACTGTAGATAAGAATATTGTATCGTTGAAAGCTCCGCTATCCGACATTTTCCGAAGGGCATGTCGAACTGTAAATAAAAGCGGATCTGCGATCCGGGATGAAATACAGATGCCTAAGGCATGACAGGTTTGATATTGAAAATGCGTACCCTGCACCAATACAGTAAATAAAAAATGTACTGCAAAAAGAAGGCATTCATTTCATTGAATTCGGACGCCCAGATTACCTACGGTGATCTATAAAATGGGGAGGCTAAGTCAGCTGAATGCCTTCGGCCATTTCGTTTTTCGCTTCATTGCTTAAACAAGTTTGGCACTTCGCTCAAAACAAAATGCCTCCGCTTTCGCGGAGGCATTCATCTGACTTGTCGGGACGACTAGATTATTGCATGATCTAAAAGGGGGGAGGCCAAGCAAAATAAGCCTTTCTACGTGCGCCTTATTATCTGCGGCTTCTGTCAGAAAATAAATTTTCTTCCATTCCCACAAATAATAAAGCCCTCGCTTTCGCGAGGGCTTATTTTGCTTGTCGGGACGACTAGATTCGAACTAGCGACCCCTTGCACCCCATGCAAGTGCGCTACCGGGCTGCGCTACGTCCCGAACGATTTGTTCTGATCCGGGTGGTGACACCCTGATCTCCGGTATTCCCCTTTGCAGGGGCGGCAAAGATAATCGCTTTTGTGAAAAAAACTAATTCAGTTTTGCAGAAATCAGGCGCAGGAATTCACTGCGGGTTTCATTTTTTTCAAATTGACCGCTGAACGCCGAAGTTGTGGTCACACTATTCTGCTTTTGGACACCCCGCATCATCATGCACAAGTGCTGCGCCTCGATGACCACGGCCACGCCCAGGGGTTGCAGCGACTCCTGTATCGCATCGAGTATCTCGTGCGTCAGGCGCTCCTGTACCTGCAGGCGGCGCGCAAAACAATCCACTACCCGGGCAATCTTGCTCAGGCCGGTAATGACCCCATCCGGTATATAAGCTACATGCGCCTTGCCAAAGAAAGGCAGCATATGGTGCTCGCACAGCGAATACAGCTCAATATCTTTTACAATGACCATTTCGCTATACGACTCGTGAAACTTAGCCGAATCCAGAATTTCCTTCGCATTCATCTGGTAGCCCTGCGTAATATACTGCATCGCCTTGGCCACGCGCTCCGGTGTTTTCTGAATACCTTCCCGCTCAACATCTTCGCCCAGCAGGGAAATGGCCGATGCATAATTTTTGATCAGGCCTTCAGTGACCGCCTGGTCGTATTCTTCCGTTTTTTTATAAGCCACGATAAGGTGTTTTAAGGATATACTGCGGTAATGCATGCCTGAGCAGGCACTTACCCCATATATTCAACATAAATATTAGGCGTTTCATTGAGCTTCAGTTTGTGCAGCTGCACACCCATCTGCTCAATATGGGGTCTCAGTTCGCCCCAGATACCGATCACCAGGTTTTCGGCACTGGTAAACTTACCTTTCATAAAGGCACATCCAGGTTCAGGTTGCGGTGGTCCACCTGCTCTACGATTATGTCTTTGATCAGGCGGCTCAGCTCCTTCGCATTGCAGACAAAGCCTGTTTGCGGGTTCGGCTCGCCCTTTACCGTTACGTGCAGCTCATAATTGTGGCCATGCCAGTTCGCATTCGCGCATTTACCGAATACTGCAATATTCTCTTCCTCAGACCAGGCCGGGTTTTGCAGTTTGTGTGCTGCATTGAAGTGCTCTACCCGCGTTAAATAAACCATTTGCTAAAAATTAATCCGCAAAATTACGGTTCTATGCCCGTTTGGCAAAAATGTCTTTACTTGCACTATCAATGAAACGGAGCAGGATAATTTTCTCAAACAGAGCGGAAAGCACTATGCGTAGTTCCATCCGGCCAAAATAAAAATGAAACTGTATACGGATGAAAAAAGTACTGCTTTGCGCGGCTACAAAAGCCGAAATAGAGCCTTTTCTCGGCTACCTGGAAGCACATTTCCAGCGGGAGCAAGACGATTGCTTCCGGGATGAGCGCTGGCAGATCCGCATCCTGATTACCGGGGTGGGTATGATGGCCACTGCCTATTCCCTGGCCGCACACCTGGCCGTGCACCGGTATGATGCGGCGATACAGGCCGGCATTGCCGGTTGTTTCGACAGCACAGTCCCCCTGGGCACCGTGCTGGGCGTAGGCGCGGAACAATATGGCGACCTGGGCGCGGAAGACCGGGAGGGCTACATTGACATCTTCAGCCTGGGCTTCCTCGCAGCAGACACGCCCCCCTTTGTGCAGGGTAAACTCCATAATGAGCAGCCCTTCCTGGCCGGGAAAGACCTGCCTTTTGCCTCCGCCCTGAGCGTGAACACCGTCAGCGGTCAGGCAGCCACAATAGAAAAGCGCAGGAACGCCTACGGTGCGCAACTCGAAAGTATGGAAGGTATCAGCTTTCACTATGCCTGCCTGCAACAGGGCCTGCCCTTCCTGCAGCTGCGGGCCGTATCCAACTACGTAACACCACGCAACAGGGCCGAATGGAACATCGGCCTGGCTATCGGCAATCTCAATCAATATTTACAACAACTGTTTACACTGCCATGAAACTGACTTTAGGATTCAGTCCCTGCCCCAACGACACCTTTATTTTCGATGCTATGGTCAACGGCCTGATCGATACCAAAGGGCTGCGCTTCGACTATGTGATGGAAGACGTAGAGACCCTGAATGAAATGGCCCTGCAGGGCCGCCTGGACATAACAAAGCTCAGTTACGGCACCTACCTCAACCTTTCGGCACCCTATGCCCTCCTGCATGCCGGCAGTGCCCTGGGAAAAGGTGTAGGCCCCCTGCTGGTGAGCAGGAATCCCCTGGATTTTAAAGATATCGGCAACTGCCGCATCGCGATACCCGGGGCCAAAACCACCGCCAACCTGCTGCTGAGCATGGCGGCACCTGCGGCTACGAACAAGACTGAGCTCCTGTTCAGCGAAATAGAACAAGCTGTGCTGGATGGCCGTTTTGATGCGGGCCTCATCATACACGAAGGGCGCTTTACCTATGCGGCAAAGGGCCTGCACAAAGTAGCAGACCTGGGCGACTGGTGGGAAAACGAAATGAAAGCCGCCATACCCCTGGGCGGTATCGTGATGAAACGAAGCTTTGAACGGAGCCTGATCGCACAGGTAGATGCGCTGATCAGCGAAAGTGTGCGCTACTCCTGGAATACCTATCCGGTGCTGAGCGATTTTGTCACCAACAATGCACAGGAAATGGAAGAGGCCGTGATGCGGCAACATATACAGCTCTACGTGAACGAATTTACGTCCGAGCTGGGCAGTACAGGGGTCTATTCTATAGAAACCCTGTTTGCCAAAGCGAAAGAAGCGGGTTTATTGAACGAAGCAGCACTAAGCCCCAACATTTTCTACTAATGAGCCTCACGCAAAAGAGGATATTCGGACTGGACCTGGTCCGTGCAGCGGCAATAAGCCTGGTGTTGGTGGCGCACACCATAGATATACTATTCCCGCTGATCAAACTGCCCCTGATCGGCCCTGTACTGGGCAAACTGATTGCCGTGACGTACAACCTGGGCGTCATGGGCGTAGAATTGTTTTTCTGCCTCAGCGGCTTCCTGATCGGTGGTATACTGATCAAGACCTACCTGGCAACAGACCGGCCGGAACAGGATGGATTGCTGCATTTCTGGAAAATGCGCTGGATGCGTACCCTGCCGGCATACTATGCCGTTATGCTGATTATTGCTGTCCTGAACAAATACATTTTCTTCCTGCCCACCTCCTTTTCTTTCTTCATCTTTACGCAAAACCTGGTCACCCCGCACCCGCCCGTATTTGGCGAAGCCTGGAGCCTCAGCGTGGAGGAATGGTCTTACCTTACCCTGCCTTTCCTGTTCTACTTCCTGCGCAGGAACCGGCGGAAGCAGGAACTATTCCTGCCGGTACTCTGTACCTATATCCTGGCCCTGGCACTACTGAGGCTTGCCAATGCCTTTCACCCGCTTTATGAAGACTTTGACAAGGGCATCAGGAAACTGGTGCTGTTTCGCCTGGACGCCGTGGCCTATGGTGTATTGATGGCGTATTTTCACTTCTTTCACAAAGAGCGCCTGAAAAAACTGAAACTGTGGCTTTTCATTCCCGGCCTGTGCACGGTGCTGTTCATCACGGTATTGAACTACCTGGGCACTCATCCACGCTTCAACTATTACAACACATCCCCAGGCTTTAAGTTGGGCATAGATGCCTTCCTGTATACACTCTACCCCCTGTGTTTTTCGCTGACCCTGCCCTTTGCCTGGTACATCAGGGAACCGGCTAACAAGGCCATCAAAGCCCTGATCACGCAGATCAGCCTGTTATCGTATAGCCTGTACCTGACACATGCCTACATCGTGTTGCAGCTGATGCGCCACTACTTCCCGGTATCGGGCATACGGCAATCGGTGGTCTTTTTTATCGTTTACGTTTTCCTGGCTTGCTCCGCGGCCTTCCTGTTACACCGCCTGGTTGAAGCGCCCTTCCTGAAATGGCGCGACCGTACAAAACACCTGCTTAAAACATAAAACACTTGTCAGCACAGGCACTATCCATATTAAGCACATACTGGGGCTTCGGGGTATTCCGGGAGCAGCAGGAAGCTATTATCGACACCCTCGTATCAGGCAATAACTGTATTGCCCTGCTGCCCACAGGCGGAGGCAAATCACTTTGCTACCAGGTACCGGCCCTGATGCTGCCGGGCCTTACCCTGGTGGTATCGCCGCTGGTATCGCTGATGCAGGACCAGGTGAACAGCCTGAAGGAAAAAGGCATCGCAGCTGCTTACCTGCATGGTGGCCTGCGGTATGAAGAAAGCCAGGATCTGCTGGAAGCAGCAGGAAGAGGAGCTTTTAAACTACTCTATCTTTCTCCGGAGCGCCTGCAGAGCAGGCAATTCCGCAACATGCTGCCCGGACTGCGGCTCAGCCTCATTGCTGTAGACGAAGCGCATTGCATCTCGCAATGGGGACATGA
>DATJDO010000092.1:0-4440 GCA_035497375.1 Chitinophagaceae bacterium
AAACGGCAACAATTCCTCACCCTATCACTACTGCTACTCATCAGCCGCTTTTATGATGCATATACCACCTACCTGTATATACCCGACCTGAAGGGCGAGACGAATATACTGGTGCGTTATTTCGGTGCGGGATGGACTGCGGTGATCCTGGTGCAGACAGCACTCGTGCTACTGCTGATCTATGCATTATACCATTACCTGTTCCGCTTCAAGCCGGTACAGCCTGAGCAAGCCGGTCTGAGCCTGAAGGAGTATGTTTCTTACCTGCATTTTGGCAACACACATTCTTTTGCCCGGCTGTTCTACGCGTTGCCCACACGCCGGAAGGTACTGCTGCCTGCACTGGCTTATGTCGCTTCCGGCACACTAATTGTTTCCGGATTTATCGTCGGCAGCTCTACCAGCCTGCTGCTGTGTAGCGAGCTCTACAGGGCACTGTACCGCATGGGTATCCCCTACCTGCTGTATGGTATCATCGTATCGTTGGCAGTGTATTTCAGTACCCGTTTTTACCGGCAACTGTATGCCGAATACCTATGCAAACGGAAGGAGGAGTAATCTGCAACACCACTAGCCGTGCTCTGGCGCATATTCGATCTCTATGGTGGCATGCGCCACTTCGTGCTGCAGCAGGTCTGTCTTGATCTTTTCTTTCAGGTATTCGGCCTGCTTCAGGCTCATGTCTTCAGACACCACTGCGTGCAGAGACACCACGCTGTGCTCGCCGTCCAGCGACCACATACGGAAGTCGTGGATATCCGACACTTTGTCGCAGTTGAGTATCGTGGCGCGGATTGCGGCTTCCTGCGCAGCGTCAGGAATGCCCTGCAGCACAATCTTCAGGGCAGGTTTCAGGTTTCGGTACACATTAAACAGGATGAAACACGCAATGCCCAGCGACAACAGCGGATCCAGTATAGGCACATCGTACACCATCATCACCAGGGCGCCCAGCAGCACGGCCAGCCAGCCGAGGATGTCTTCGAGAAAATGCAGGGACACTACCCTTTCGCTGATACTGCGGCCCCGGCGCAAACGCAGCATCGCAAAACCATTGAAGGCCAGGCCCAGTACGGCCAGCAGCAGCATACCCTTAGCGTCCGGTTGCTGTGGATCACGGAGCCGCTCTACCGCCTCAGCGATCACAAACACAGAACCTACCGCCAGCACTATTGCATTGATCAATGCCGCCAGCAGTGAAAAACGTTTGTACCCGTATGTGTAAGTAGCATTGCCGGGCTGTGCGGATTTTTTCTGCAGGTACCAGGCCAGGCCTAACGACAGGCTGTCGCCAAAGTCATGTAAGGCATCGGACAAAATAGCCACGCTGTTGGTGAGCAGGCCGCCAAACAGCTCTACGACAGCAAACAAGGTATTGACCAGGAAAGCCAGGCGTATATTCTGCGTACTGTGGTGGTGATGTTCGTGTCCCATCTGCCTGCGGTGCTCCTTCGTTCAAGCCTTACAAATGTACGGGTGAAAAGGGTCTCGTAAGACTGCCTGAAGCGACGATGAATTGCCGTATATTTACAGGTCATTCTCTCCTCCTTTTTTATGAAAACAGCCGTACTCGTCGCCTTCGACCAGTTTACCGACATCGACATCTTCCTGGCCTGGGATTTACTGAACCGGATCAGACTGCGCGATAAAACGTTTCATGTAAAAATCGTGGGTACCGCAGCCAGCCACCGCTCTGTCTGTGGTATAGACTTACCCATGCAGGGCAATATAGAGGATTGTAATGACGCGGACCTGGTCTTTTTCGGCAGCGGACCCGGCACCCGGTCATTGATCAAAGACGAGGCTTACCTAAACCGTTACCGGCTGGACCCCAAACGTCAGATCATATGCTCTATGTGCTCGGGTGCACTGATCATTGCTGCATTGGGGCACCTGCAGGGGCTTTCAGCCACCACTTACCCTACTGCTGCGGAACAGCTAAAAAGCTATGGTGTGACCGTACACGAAGACAAGCACCTGGTCTGCCACGGCAATATCGGCACAGCCGCCGGCTGCCTGGCGGCTGTAGACCTGGTAGCCTGGGCCATCGAAAAGCTCTATGATGCCCGCATGCGGGAAGAAGTAATTGCCTCGGTGCTGCCTGTAGGCCAGGGCCAGGTTTGCATCTACTGAGTGGGGCCACGACGGTGCAGGCAAACATTAGCGCCGATTGCATTACGTTAAAAAGACGGTAACGGGCCGCTTTCCTGCACGCAAAAAAAAGATTCCTGTTATCTTTATTGCTTTCATGAACACCGGATATATATGCCTATGAGATGCCTGACCGCCCTTACCCTGCTCTGCCTGCTTCACTGCTCCTGTGCCAGGATACCTCAAAAAGCGGAGGCCGTGCACCCCTTTGACAAAACGAAATACCTGGGCAAATGGTACGAGATCGCGCGCAATGATTTTAAGTTTGAAAAGAACCTGAACAATACGACTGCAGCGTATACCCCCGGTAAAAACGGAAAGATCGTTGTAGACAACAAAGGCTACAACTACCGGAAAAAGGAATGGAAGGAGTCTATCGGCAAAGCAAAGTTCCGCAAAGCGGATACTACTGGCATGCTGAAAGTGTCTTTCTGCGGTCCCTTCTACTCCGGTTACAATGTAATTGCCGTGGACAAAGACTACCAATATGCGCTGGTGGCCGGCCGCAACCTCGATTACCTATGGATCCTCTCACGCAGCACCGGCATTCCTGACGATATCAGAAAAGAGTACCTGCTTATTGCCCAGAAGGCCGGCTACAATACCGACGACCTGGTATGGGTCACACACGATAAGGCACAGTAAACCTCTTTCCTGATGCTCAATATCCTGTTTCTAGTACAGTGAATGAAACTTGTTGGGGAATGTCTTTTTAAACGCACGCTCTCCTGCAAATATTTTGATCCCGGCACTGACACCCAGACGGTGCACATAATTTTGGCCACTCACATACCGATATTCCGGACCAAGCTCCAGGGCTACCCAATGAGCAGGAAAAATGCTGATACCTGTAGTAAAGTAAGCGGTACCCTGAAGGCTGCTTTGCGGAACCGCCAGGTACATATCGTCTCCAATAGCTGCAGCGTGCACCAGCTTATTGTCGGCCAGGCCCGCACCAACTTCGGCAAATATTTTCACCACTTGCTGTGTCTTTTTACCCGCATAATAGCGGCTCATCAGGGTCAACCCGAAAGGAACAGCTTTATTATCGTTCAAACCTGTTTCCAGGCATAAGCCTACCGCTACTTTATTGGAAACAAAATATCCCACCCTTGCCTGAAAGTTTTGTACCTGCTGTGTATTGCCGGCATGATAAACGGAAGAACTGAGCACGTTGGCACCAAACATAAGTGTTCCCGTTGACTGCCCCTGCGCAGCAGCAAAAACGGTAAGGAGTGAACAGGTTGTCATTATTTTTTTCATACCCTTACCCTTTCAATTCTCATTCCATTTCCGGCCCTTTCTTACCTGCAGAAAAAATCGCTATTGATTCTGCCTATAGGCTGAGATCTGACATAGACAGGGATGTGCATGCAAAACAAACTGATTACCAGAAAATTGGGCAAGATGACGGAAAGCGGCTATACAACATGGCTAATTTTGAGAAAGTAATATAGTAAACCAACTATAGATAATTTCACAAAAAAAATTGTACAGTTCACAACACATTGCATACTACGTCACATTTTTTTTATTGAAAATGAAAAATAAATAGGAAACAAAAATAAAGTTTAGAAATTCTGCAAAGAATAGTAACTACATCAATAAATACGATAATAACAGACTGCCATAAAAGTGTTAAAACACTGAAATACAGTCATAGTAAGCCAAATTGCAGTTACAAAATGCAGAAAATTACCCGGGAGTAAAGACCGACTCTATAGTTGTTTACGTTCTCCTTTAAACGTAAACGGGACCCTAAGCGGGTCCCGTCTGATAAGCAGCAAAGCAGCTTACTCTTATTTCTTCTTGTGAAAGCGCACATTATAGGCAGCAGTTACACCTACACTCTGTACATCGTCTGCCGGGCTGGCTGTAAAAATGTGGTTGTAGAACGCAAAGAAATTCCAGTCATAGTTATGATAACCGATCTGTGGCTTCACGGTAAAACCACCGGTAAGCCCGGGAACATTGGTAAAGAAACTATACCCGATATCCCCGCCTACAAAAATGCCCTGAGCTTTGGGGTAATAACGCAGCATCAGCGCAAGCGGTATGGCGCCAAAATCAGGTACCGGGTCATCTCCGAAATAATGGTTGTACCCGGTAGCCAGGCCCAGGCCAAAATGGCGTGTGGACATAAACTGTCCGCGGATATCGGCTCCGATGGTCAATATACTGATGCTTGAAGCATCGCCTACCGGCAGGCCGGCATTGATACCCACTTTAAGCCATGCATTTTTTGATGTGATCTCCGTGTTCTGCGGAGCCGTAGTTGTGTTGTCCTGT
>DATJDO010000093.1:0-4075 GCA_035497375.1 Chitinophagaceae bacterium
CCAGCCAGTCAGTTTGCCTTCTTTTTTCTTCAGCGAGAATTCTGCCCCATAGGCACGGCCAATACCAAACAGCAAATCGCCTTCTACCAGCTCATTGCCTTCTATCTGTGCGCCGTTGCGGTAGTCTACCTGGTTTTGCATGGCTTTGTAATAGGTTTCCAGGCCGAGTTCATACTTGTCTTTGTTCAGGTTGCGGTAATAACCTAAGGACACCTGATCGGCGATCTCAGGCTTGATGATATTGCTGTTGGGTATCCAGCGGTCGGTAGGACTGGTGGAGGTGGTATTAGACAGCAGGTGCATGTGCTGCGTATTGCGGGCATAGGAGGCCTTTACCGAGTTGGCTTCATCGATGATGTAGTTGGCCGACAAACGGGGTTCGGGGTTCACGTAGGTTTTGACAAATTCGCCTTTACCATAGGTCATTGTATCTGTAGCCTTGCGATCGGCATCGAAATTGTAGAAACTGCCTGCCCCCATCACACTATAGGAACTGAGGCGGATACCGTAAGACAGGCTGAAATGAGTAGAGGCTTTCCAGTCGTTGTTGATAAACACTGCATTTTCCCAACCATAGCGACGGGTGAGTTTCAGGCTATTGACGCCTGAGGAAGCCGAAGCACGAATCTCACCGGGGACTACATTATGATAGATGGAATTGAATCCGAATTTGATGGTGTTTTTCGGGTTGGGGTAAAACTGGAATTCCTGTTTCAGGTTCCAGTCGGCAATTTTAGAAATGATCTTGATGTCGTTTTTATCGATCGTGAGGCCGATATTGTAATTATAATTACTGTAAATCAGTGAGGTATTCGAAAACAGCTTGGCATTGTACACGTGGTTCCAGCGCAGGGTACCGGTGGCATTGCCCCAGTCGATGCCAAACAAATTACCCACCCCGATTACATCTTTACCGAAATAACCGGACAGGTACAGGCGGTCGTTTTCGCCCAGGGTATAGTTGGCTTTCAGGTTCAGGTCATAGAAATACAATTTGTTATTGCGCTGCTCTTCATTGGGAGACAATTTCAGGAACATATCGGCATAGGTACGACGGCCGGACACGATAAAGGAGCCTTTATTTTTGACAATGGGTCCTTGTACTGTCAACCTGGAGGCAATCAATCCCAAACCTCCGGACACTTCATAGCCTTTGTCGTTACCGTCGTTCATGCGCACATCCATCACACTGGCCAGGCGGCCACCGAACTGTGCAGGCATATTGCCTTTGTACAGAGTCACGTCTTTCAGCGCATCAGAGTTGAAGGTGGAAAAGAAGCCCAGCAGATGCGAGGCATTGTACACGGTGGCTTCATCGAGCAGGATCAGGTTCTGATCTGCCGCGCCGCCGCGCACGTAAAACCCGCTGCTGCCGTCTCCGGACGATTTCACACCGGGCAGCAATTGCAGGGTCTTGATGATATCGCGCTCACCAAACAGCACGGGAATGTCTTTGATCTGCTGGATGTTGAGGCGCTCCACGCCCATCGTAGTGGATTTGATGTTGTCGTTTTTGGCTACGGAGTTCACCACTACTTCATTCAGTTCATTTCCTTTTTCCTCCAGCGATATGTTTTTGACCACATTGCCTTTCAGGGATATCTTTTCTGCGATGGTCTTATAACCCAGGTAGGTATAAAGGATGGTATATTCCCCTTCTTTCAGCGACAGGGAGTAAAAGCCGTATTCGTTGGAAGTGGTACCGATATTTTTTTGCTCGGCCACCTGTACGATGACATCAATCAGTTTTTCCCCGTTTGCGTGGTCTTTGATGGTGCCGCTGATGGTATAGTTCTGCGCCTGTACACAAATGGCGGACAATAAAAGTAAAAGAAATAAAAAACTTTTCTTCATAAAAGATTGATAACGGGCTGTGATGTGCTTTGAACGCGCAAAAGTAGGTTTCTATTATTGATTTTGCCCAAATGAAACACAAGGAAAAGCTAAAATCATATCGCCTTAAATGGAAAACAGACCAGTTATGGGTCGTTTGCGACCACTTATAAACAATTATTCAATAAATTTTATCCTAAGCATAAATTCGTACTGCATTTATTCCTGTGCAGGAATTAATTGCGGAAACATACCTAAAAGGTAACATTTTAATCAGCTTTTCCCACTCTTAAACAGGGATCAATAAGGAGATAAAATCATACTACATGAAGGGCTAAGAATTAAAGTGATATAAGATGAGTATGCCCTAAACAGATCAACCTTTTAGTTAAAACTATTTGTATGAAGAACAGACTTCGTTGCCTTTTCCTCTTTGCATTGATGTGCAACACTATTTTACTCAGAGCGCAAAACGATACCACAGCTATTGTGTATAAACTGGTAGCTTCGGATTGCGACAAGGCCATTCCCCTGCGTATTACATCAAGGAGCAGCTACGGCCCCACAATTGCACCAAACGGATTTGGCGAACAACAGGAAATTGTCGCCCAATCGAAAAACAGCCATACCGCTTTTGAAAAAGAACACCATAGTGCCTGGTACCTGCTGACGATGGGCATGGAGGGTGAACTAATCATAGATATCACGCCGCAGGACAGCAGTAATGATTATGATTTTATCCTGTATGCATATACCGGCCCGGACTTTTGCAGACAACTGCAACAACATATGGCCATGGTTGTGCGCAGCAATATCCGCCGCAATACGATCCGCAATCAAGGAGTGACGGGCCTGGCGACTGACGCTGTCAATGAGTTACAGGGACAGGGACCAGGAGCGCAATTTTCAAAATCGCTGATGGTAAAGTGGGGACAGCAATACATGTTGGTACTGGACAATGTATATGATGGCGGGAAGGGGCATACATTGAACATTATGCTGGCTAAAAAAATTACCGTGGGTGGTATTGCGACTGATGACCAGGGCAGAAAAGTGAAAGCGACAATTACTTTATCTGACCCTAACGGACAGGTTGTTTTTACCGCCCAGTCGGATGATAGTGGGGCTTACAACTTTTCGACCCGTATTGCCGAGAATACCACTTATAAGCTTACGCTTTCTGCAGAAAATTCATTCTTTGCCACAGAAACAATCAATACTTACAAGGACAGTGTGACTCTGATCCAACTCCAATCGGTTTTGCCCAGGCTCAGCAGCGGCAAAAACTATGTGATGGGCAATATCAATTTCCCGACAAACTCCCCGGCCATATACCCTTCTTCCTATGCATCTATAGAGGCATTGTGCGAGCTGATGAAAAGATACAAAGAAATGGAGATCCGGATCGAAGGCCATGTGAGCCTGCATCCTTTGTTTGATTCTACAGATGGTTTTGGGCAAAAACTATCCGATGAGCGGGCCCTTGCGGTGTACGACTACCTGGTAAACTGTGGCATCGAAAAAGAGCGCATGAGTACAATAGGCCATTCCAACCGTTTTTTGCTGTACCCGTATCCATTAACTCCTCAGCAACACGACGCAAATAAGCGGGTGGAAATCAGGGTGATTAGTATGGACAGAAATAACAAAAAATAGGTACCTCTGTTTTGTCGTTATTGATAACCATTGTCTAAAAGCAAATCGCACAACTCTTAAAAAACGCACTATATGAAAAGTATATTTTTCATTTTCCTTTTTGCTTTACTAATCTGCAAGATGGTTGCTGCGCAAAACGATACCATAGCTATTGAGTATAAACGGGTGGCTGCGGATTGCGATAAAGCTATTCCCCTGCGCATTATCCAAAAAACTACTTACGGACCTACGCTTGCACCAAAAGGTTTCGGCGAACGGCAGGAGATCGTCGCCCAATCGAAAAACAGCAATACCGCTTTTGAAAAAGAACACCACAGCGCCTGGTACCTGTTGAAGATGGCATTTGACGGAGAACTGGCCTTTGATATTACACCGCAAGACAGCAGCAATGATTATGATTTCATCCTGTATGCCTATACAGATTCCGGCTTTTGCGCACAAGTACAACAAGGGAAGGCCCGCGTGATAAGGAGCAATATCCGCCGGAACAACCCCGGGAATAAAGGAGTGACCGGCCTGGCCATTGGTGCGCAAAGTGAACTGCAGGCGCAAGGGCCGGGGGCACAATTCTCAAAGTCGCTGATGG
>DATJDO010000094.1:0-12337 GCA_035497375.1 Chitinophagaceae bacterium
CGCCGATAGCTGTAATTTGCACACCAATTTTTTATGCAGGAATTAAACGTCATCAGCAGTACAGCCAATACTGAAGAACAAAGAGTGAAGAAACCAAACTGGTTGCGGGTGAAACTGCCTACCGGTGAGGGATACAGGCATGTGCGCGGTCTTGTGGATACGCATAAATTGCACACAATCTGCGAAAGCGGTAATTGCCCTAATATGGGCGCATGCTGGGGCGCCGGTACAGCAACCTTTATGATCCTGGGCAATATTTGTACCCGTTCCTGCGGTTTCTGCGCAGTGGCTACAGGCAGACCTTTACCGGTAGATTGGGATGAGCCGCAGCGTGTGGCAGAGGCCATCTTCCTGATGAAGGTGAAACACGCTGTTATTACTTCAGTAGACCGTGACGAGCTGAAAGACGGGGGATCCATCATCTGGGCCAATACGGTAAAAGCTGTGCGGGCATTGAACCCTGATACGACACTGGAGACCCTGATCCCGGACTTCAGAGGGCAATGGGAAAACCTGGAACGTATGATAGAAGTGGCGCCGGAAGTGGTATCTCACAATATTGAAACAGTAGAGCGCCTGACCAAAAAAGTAAGGATACAAGCAAAATATCATCGCAGTATGGAAGTCATCCGCCGTCTGAAGGATGGTGGTATGCGTACCAAGAGCGGTATTATGCTGGGACTTGGTGAAGAGAAGCAGGAAGTGCTGCAAACGATGCAGGACCTTGCAGATAACGGTTTGGATGTTCTGACCATAGGGCAATACCTGCAACCTACTCCCAAACACCTGCCAGTCGTACGTTTTGTGCACCCTGATGAGTTTGCCGAATACCGTGAGGCAGGATACCGTATGGGCCTGGACTTCGTAGAAAGCGGTCCCCTGGTACGTTCCTCTTATCACTCAGAGCGACACCTCATCAAAGGGGAAGGCAAAAACCAATGGCTGAATGAGCAAAAATTAGCAGTATAATCAATACTTACCTTATACCAGGAAGAGGCCGCTTAAGGCCTCTTTTTTTATGGGTATATAATTGTATAAAACCATAGGGCTTATGATGTAAATTACTTCAGCGGTATTATTGGAAATTTGATAACAGACACCGGATAAATCTCTGGTTGTACAGGGTATTATGGAACAAGTAATGATGCAGCAAAAGGTTTTAGACAGCATTATGCTGGAAGATAAACATAGTTTTAACGTCTATGCTATATTGTGCCCCACACCTAATGGCTACAGGATAAAGTATGAGTTTATTGATTTGTCTGAAGAAGAATTTACTGTTGCCAACAAACTTTGTTTATTGAATAAACCCTTGAAAATCAATTCTGACTTCTTTGCTGAAAACAATATCAGCATACAAAAGATTATTGTCGCCAATTTCAGATCTGACCTCAGCCACGCCTTATCTTGGGAATGTATAGTACATTGATTTAATGTGATTTGTGGTTATATGTTCGTGCGTGGCATAGCATTTGATAGAATACAAAAGAGCAGGACGCTTTTTTAGGTAATGCGCGGCCTGCCACTTACAATTCAAAATGTATTGGTATGATTTCCACAAAAGTTCATTTTAACCGCGAAACAGGCGCTACGGAAATGATCAATTTCCTGATGTTGCCTAAAATCGGTGAAACAATTGCTTACAGCAGCAACAATAATATCACCTATTATAAAGTAGACGGTATTGTACATTCCGTAGATGCTGCAACAAAGAAAAGTGCACAACTGCTGAATATTTTTGTATCAGAAGTAGCCGGTAAGCCCTAGAAGGCTTTTAGCCAATTTGTTTTACAGAAAAAGGTACCGGTTTTACCGGTACCTTTTTGTATGTACAAACGTATAAGTTTTTAAACCTTGCAGGTTTGCGCTTATGCCATTTCGATCACAGGCATTTCCTGTGGATATTGCTTGTTGGTGATTTTATCACGCAAGGCACTGAATGCTTCCAGAGTCAGGTCAATATCTTCATCTGTATGAGCAGCCGTAGGGATAATACGCAGGATAATCATACCTCTGGGGATCACAGGGTATACCACTACAGAACAGAAGATGTTATAGTTCTCACGCATGTCCAGGATCAACTGGGTAGCATCAAACAGTCCACCTTTCATAATCACCGGTGTAACAGGGCTGTTTGTGGTACCGATATCAAAACCACGATCGCGCAGACCGTTTTGCAGGCGGTTGACATTATGCCAAAGCTTTTCACGCAGTTCAGGGCGTGTACGCAGCAGTTCCAGGCGTTTCAGGTTGCCTACTACGATGGGCATGGGCATTGATTTGGCGTAGATCTGTGAGCGCATATTGTAGCGCAGGAATTTCAGGATGTTTTTATCTGCAGCCAGGAAACCGCCTATGCTGGCCATTGATTTCGCAAAAGTAGAAAAGTAGATGTCGATCTCATCCATACAGTCCTGGGCATCACCCACACCGGCGCCACGGCTGCCAATGGTTCCGAAACCATGAGCGTCATCCACGAACAGGCGGAATTCATATTTCGATTTCAGGGCTGCGATTTCTTTCACTTTACCCTGGTTGCCGCTCATACCAAACACACCTTCTGTAATGACGAGGATGCCACCGCCGCTTTTTGCTGCCATGTCTACCGCGCGTTGAATCTGTTTTTCACAATCTTCTATATCATTGTGTTTGTACACATAGCGTTGTCCGGGGTGCAGGCGGAGGCCGTCGATGATGCAGGCATGAGATTCTGCATCATACACGATCACATCCCTGCGGCTGCAGAGAGAATCGATTGCAGAGACCATACCCTGGTATCCGAAATTGAACAGCATAGCGTCTTCTTTGCCCACAAACTCAGCGAGTTCGCGTTCCAGTTGTTCGTGGTTAGTGGAGTTTCCGCTCATCATGCGCGCGCCCATAGGCATAGCCATGCCATAAGCTGCGGCCGCTTCTGTATCCGCTTTACGTACTTCCGGATGGTTTGCAAGACCTAAATAGTTGTTCAGGCTCCACACAATCTTTTCTTTACCTCTGAAGAACATGCGATTACCGATCTCTCCTTCCAGTTTCGGAAAGGCAAAATAACCGGGTGCCTGCTCTGCATAATCACCAATTGGACCTAATTTTTCAAATTTGGCAAACAAATCCATATAAATTCTCTATTAATTTGAGTTAAAAATGCGTCAATAATTGCCGCAAAAGTAACTTTTTAAACTGAAAGAAAGAAGAGTGAACGGCTGCTTAACATGGAAATAAATCCTATTATCGATTCTTATGTAATTTGCGCCCGTATTTTAACAGATATTCCAGATGACCCAAAGCTACAACTACGATACTTTATTTGCCTTCAGTAAAGACATCTTTACCCGTATGGGGTGTTCCGATGAGTCGGCTACAGAGGCAAGCAGGGTATTGCTGTCGGCAGACCTGAGAGGGGTGGATTCGCATGGTATTGCCCGCCTCAGCGGCTATGTGCGTTTGTGGAAAGCTGGCCGTGTGAATGCCCGGCCGAAATTGGCCGTGATCCATGAAACGCCCTCAACTGCGGTAGTAGATGGAGATGCCGGCCTGGGACTGGTTGTAGCGCCTTATGCGATGAAGGTGGCGATAGAGAAGGCAAAGCTGGCGGGTTCCGGTTGGGTCAGCGTGCAAAACAGCAATCACTTTGGTATTGCAGGCATTCATGCGATGATGGGCCTGGAAGAAGATATGATCGGTATTGCCATGACGAATGCCAGCCCTTTGGTGGCACCGACTTTTTCTACCGAAAGGCTGTTGGGCACCAACCCGATTGCAATAGCTATTCCGGCGGGCGTGCAGCCTCCGTTTGTGATGGATATGGCTACGACCACAGCAGCCAATGGCAAACTGGAAATCCTGCAGCGTAAGAATCTACCGGCACCGGAAGGCTGGATACAGGATAAGCATGGTAATGTGTCGACGAACCAGCATGAGGTCAAAGAAGGCGGCGCGCTGTTACCCCTGGGCGGTACCAGGGAGCAGGGCAGTCATAAAGGCTATGCTTTGGGTGCCGTAGTCGATATTTTTTCGGCCGTTCTCAGCGGTGCCAGTTACGGTCCCTGGGTGCCCCCCTTTGTCAGCTTTTTGCCCCTGGCAGATAATATGCCGGGTAAAGGCATCGGGCACTTCTTTGGTGCGATGCGTGTCGACGCCTTCCGCCCTGCTGCAGACTTCAAACTGCATATGGACCAGTGGATCGGCCGCTTCAGAGGGGCCGCGACCATTGACGGGGAAAAACAGGTGGTGATTCCCGGCGATCCGGAGCGTCAAATGGAGGCAGAGCGTAGGGAGAAGGGAATCCCTTTGCTCGAAACGGTTATAAAAGACCTGGAGCAATTGGGGGGGGAAATGAATGTGGCACCTCCTTTACCCCAATAAGCAATACAACATCAGTCTACCGGTTCCACAAATACATTTCGGTTTCCTGAAAAGTCCCATTCCACCGTGCTGACATGACCGGGGCGCGTACAGAGAAAGCGGCGCGTTATTAAGCCATCTTCTCTGCGTTTTACTTCACGCACGGTTTCCCCGGTGCGAAAATTGAATACACGAAGGGCTTTCTCATCTCCAATAGCGACGTAAGGCCTTTCTGCAATTTTAAAATACGAGTTGAATAGCCTTGGAACCCATACCAGGTAGGTGATGCCTGCAGGAGCTTTTACGGTATCCGCAGGGTACAGGTGATCAAGCGTCAGCCGCTTTTCTGGTGAAAGACGCAGTTGCACATAGCGACAGGAAACATTCCCTTTGCTTTTTACATGCTCGTAAACAGGCCCCCAGAAATAAGTGTCTCCCAGACTGTCGGTATAGGCTTCGCATACAATAGCCTGCTTATCCGTGGCATCGACTCCTGCTTCCCGGGTCAACGCCGTAGTGTCCTGCAAACGAATAAGGGTTTGCAGCGCCTGTGTATCTTTCCAGCGTATGTTCACAAGCGCTTCATAATGTTTGGAAAGCAACATCTTGAAGAGTATTTTTTGCTCAAAGCTGTATTTGAGCGGGTTTAAGACTTTACTCATTGCCCATGAAGTATGGGTGCCTGAAGTAACAATTCCGCTCAAAACAGGTTCTTTCCGGCTATCTAAGCGAAACTCCAGGCAGTTCAGTTGCTCCTCCTTGTGCGGGTAGATCAGTTGCTGGCTTTCCAGCTTACCGCTTGCACTGTTAATGATCAACATTTCATGGACAGCGGGGATCATGTTTTTATTCACGCCTCTTAGCAAATAAAGGTATTGGCCTGTGGTCAGCAGCCGCAAGTTGTCCGGATAGCATTCTGAAAATTCCAGCTGCCATTTTTTTTCTCCTTTTTCATTCAGGAAAGTCATTTTGTTGCCTATCCCGGTTTTCTTGTAAAAACCCCGGTGTGAGTACATTCCGGCACCAGGCTGCCCGTCTCCGTAAGCAAACACAAAACCTTGCCCTGCTACATAACTGAGTACCACCGGGTTGCGCAATATCCAATAGCCAAACGAGTCTGAAGTCTTTACGGCTTCTGTATACTCCTGAACGATCTTTCCTGATGAGTCGATAAACTGCAGGTAAATTTCACCTTCTGGTTTTGGTAACTTGCTGAAAAAGATACCGGCACCGGCTTTGGTGCCTCTTTGTTCGGTGCGCAGGTAGGCAATGCACAGTAAGCCGCCGCCTGAGGCTGCAGCATAGGGCGTGAGGTACTTGTCATTAAAATCGATGTGCCCCAGCTCCTTTAGCATATCATCGTATAATTTGATCCGGTAGTGTATGGAATCCTTTTTCAATAATTCCATTTCTGTGATTTCTACGAAGTCAGAAATGTATTCATTTTGATGAATGGGCAGGCTGGTCGTATTCGTAGCATCATTTTTCCGTTTGGAAGATATAAGCTGAGCATTTCCTTGTGTACCTAACAATAGGATAAAAAGTAAAGAAGTAATGGTTTTCATAGGGGCTAGTTCATGATTTCGTTTAAAGGGCTGCAGGGATAAGCATCAGACAACAGGTGTTTTTCCTGATGCTCAGGTTTAACAGAGAGGGCATCCAGGCTGCGAATGGCATATTGCCATTCCCCGTTTGCCGTTTCCGTTGTGCTCATCGTAATGTTTTTCAAAGCAGGCTCGGGTAGCCGGGTCAACAGGGTTTGCACCTGGTTGTAATCCTTACTGCAATCTTCTGTTGCGCGTACATTAATCGCTTTTATCCTGCTCATTTTCCGGTGGGCCAGTATCAGTTTCCTGGCCAGCAACTGGCCCCATAATTTTTGCTCTGTACTATCGCTGTAGCGGGTTTCCTGCAGCAACAGGAAGAAAGCTTCGCCCAGTTCATTGTGTGTAAGCGCATACATAACAATATGGCGATAAGCAGCCTTGCGCATTTCCAAGGGGATCGGAGTGCTCTTTTGTCCGGCATCTGTAAATCCTTTGGTGCGCTCATACCGCTCGGAACAGTCCGGGTGCGTTTTCATACCGGCCTGTTCTACAGAGTCTTTTACAGGTGTGCCCCAGCTGCGCCTGGAAGATGCATTGGCTTGCACTTCATAAGCGGTGGTCGGAATTTCCCATCCCAGGCGCAATAGCGCTTCGGGAAGGGGTTGATTGAAATTCATCCGGGCCGTCAGTTTCATAGAATCTAAGCGAAGAAAATAAGCGGCATCGAACGGTATACCCGCCTTACGAAGCAGGGCTGCGGCTGTGGAGTCTGCTTCCGATTCCCGAAAGCGGGAATGGCTGCTTTGTTCAAAAGCATATTGTTTCCAGAGTTCCTCTCCCCGGGTAAAGCGATTGTAACGGGCACTGACGATATCTTTCACAGAGTCTTTCAAGGTTTTGGAATGCAGCAGGTTGATGTAGGCCTCCATTGTATTTTCAGCATCCTTAGCCAGGAAGTGCCCCAGTTCATGGGCAATACAGATCAGTATGTCTTCTTCCGTTTGTGCCTGGTAAATGTAGCCGCAGTTAATAACGATAATGCCCAGTCCCATATTAAAGGCGTTCGGTATGCCTGAGCGGGAGATGAGCACCTCAGGATATTGTTTTATCAGGTCTTTGTTGGGTGCTGCAATTCGAACCAGCAAACCATTGATATAGTTTTGAAGCAGGGTATCGTGCACGATAAGGTCTCCGGCCAGAAAGGAGGCAAGCTTGTATTTCTGATACCGCTCTACGGCTTCGTAACCTTTTTGTTTCTTTTTTTCCTCAAATACCCGGTCCGTTTTTTGTTGTATGAGCTTTTCGTAGAAACCGCGATAATACTCAGAAGAAAGATCGGTGATCTGGTAGGTCCATTGGCTGCGTGCAGAATAAGACAGGCAAAACAACAGTATAAGGCAAAGAATGCTTTTTAATGAATTCAATCTGTGGGGCAACATAGGGTAGGTTTTCTACGGATACAACATTTTGATTTTCATGAATTATCAAAAGTGGTGCCAAAAGTACACTTTATCTTATTTATATAAAGTTGAATTGCTACCTTTGCGGCGCAAAACAAAAATGACTATGTCTAACGTAACGTTCACGATGATCAAACCGGATGCTGTCAAAAATGGCAACATCGGCAACATTCTTCAGATGATCAACAATGCAGGTTTCCGCATTGTGGCTATGAAATACACTAAGCTGAGCCTGGAGCAGGCCGGTAAATTCTATGAAGTGCATAGCGCACGCCCTTTCTATGGTGAGCTGACACAATTCATGAGCAGCGGTCCCATCGTGGCAGCTATCCTGGAAAAAGAAAATGCTGTGGCAGACTTCCGTACCCTGATCGGTGCGACCAATCCTGCTGAGGCAGCTGAAGGTACTATCCGCAAAAAATATGCAACATCTATCGGCGAGAACGCCGTACACGGTTCTGACAGCGATGAAAATGCCCTGATCGAAGGTGCTTTTTTCTTCAGCGGACTGGAGCGCTTCTAAGCGTTTATAAGATAAAATAAAGACGGCCTGTAATCTGCATTACAGGCCGTCTTCTTTATTGTATTGGTCAGTGCCTTTATAGCGTCTCTTTCAGCCATTGGAAATACTCCCGCTGCCATACGATGGCATTTTGTGCATGCAGGATCCAGTGGTTCTCGTTCGGGAAAAACAAGAATTTACTTTTCAGGCCTTTCAGCTGCGCAGCCTGGAAAGCTTGCTGGCCTTGCTCTATCGGCACCCGGAAATCCATACCGCCCTGGATGATCATGATCGGCGTATTCCAGTTATTGACAAAATTGCTGGGGTTGAATTTGCTGTAGCTCGCCGGCGCATCCTGGCTCCAGTAGTTGCCTCCGATGTCCCAGTTTGCAAACCACAGTTCTTCCGTAGTGCCGTACCAGCTTTTCAGATCAAACAGGCCACAGTGGGAAATGAAGGTTTTGAAGCGGTTTTTATGAATGCCTGCCAGCATAAATACGCTGTAGCCACCATAGCTGGCTCCTACGCAGCCCAACCTGTCTTTATCTACATACTTTTCTTTGCTGATGTCATCTACAGCAGACAGGTAGTCATCCATTGGTTGCCCGCCCCAGTCTTTACTGATATCGGCATTCCATTTAACTCCCCAGCCCGGCATGCCTCGCCTGTTGGGTGCAATGACGATGTAACCCTGTGCTGCCATCAGCTGGAAATTCCATCGGAAGGAGTAGAATTGCGACAATGCTCCTTGTGGTCCTCCCTGGCAATAGAGCAGGGTAGGGTATTTCTTGGCCGGGTTAAAGTCCGGAGGATAGATGACCCATGCAAACATTTGTTTGCCGTCAGTAGTGGGAATATACCTTTTCGCGATTTTGCTCATTTTGATATTGGCATAGATCGCATCATTCTCGTGTGTCAGCACCCTCATGCCGCCGTCTTGTTTGTCGGCAGCATAAATTTCTGCAGCATGGTTCCAGTCGGTGCGGCTTACGATCAGCTCGTCGTTGGTCTCACCTACGATACCGGTAATGTCAAAATTACCCTCTGTCATCTGTGTCACCGCAAGCATTATACGGGCTTTCAAGTTGGCCGGTACCGCTACGGAAAACACCTGTTCTGTGCCTTTCCAGGGTGCTGTGAAATAAATTTCTTTGCTGTTGTTGCTCCATTTGAAACTGCTTACCGTTTCATCCCAGGCGGAAGTGAGGTTGCGCTTGTATTGCGTAGCCATGTCCAGTACCACAATATCATTTTTGTCGGCTTCAAAGCCATCTGTTTTCATGCTGGTGAAGGCCAGGAAACGGCCATCGTTGCTAAAAGCAGGATTCATTTCATACCCTTTCATTCCTTCTGTAAGGTTGGTCGTGCCGGCATCTTTGATGGTGTAGTAATACAGGTCGGTATTGGTACTCAGAGCATACTCTTTACCGAATTTCTTTTTGCATACATACACAATGCCCTTGCTGTCCGGCGCCCAGACAAAGTCTTCCGCACCTCCCATTGGTTTTTGCGGGCAATCGTAAGGCATCCCTTCCAGCAGGTCTTTGGCCGATCCGCCTTTTATTGATTCGATGAACAGGTGGGAAAACTTCCCGTCGCTCCATTTGTCCCAGTGCCGGTAGTTCAGGTCGGTATAGATCTGCGCCGTGGTTTTGGGCATATCCTTATAGATGTCTTTACCCAGGGTAGGTGCTACCAATACTTCTTTGCTGTAGGCAATATATTTCCCGTCCGGAGACACTTTCAGGTTTTCTGCATCTTTGATCATGCTGCCGATATTCGACCAGCTCAGGCCCTCATCCGCGCTTTTATAAATGAAATTGTCGTCGTTGGCATACCATTCAGTCTCTGTTTGCTGAAAGACGGTTTTGCCTTCGGTACTGGTAAACTTTTTCTTTTTTCCTGTGGCAATAGACACTACAGCCTGGGTTGTTTTTCCCTTTTCTGTTTTCAGGTCATACTTCTTGCTGGAGATATATACGTTTTTTCCGTCAGCACTCAATGTTGTAGCACTGACGCGGTTAAGGCTCCAAAGCAGTTCCGGTGTCATTTTGTTTTGGGCTGACACACCGCTGCAGGCCAGCGCTGCAATGGCAATGATTTGTTTTTTCATAAGTAATTTTTCTGCTGTGTTATCTGCTAATATTCCCTTCCTTCGTAATAGAATTTAAAGAAATTGTTGCCTACCTGGTACATAACCACATCGTAGTTAAGCGACCAGTTATTCTGCCCGGGGGATAAAGCGCTGGTGACTTCGTTTATTTCCCCGTTGCTATACAGTTTCAATACATTATTACGATCAAAATACGCTACAGAATTATACTGGGCCAGAAATTTATCGGGCATATAGGGTTCGAGGGTTGTCGTGACGCCGTCCTGGAATACTTTACTGTAGCCGCTGACATCCTGGTACAGGCACACAAAGTCTGAAACCTGGAAATTGGGCTTGAAATACCCCATTTTGTACACTTTACCTTTACAAAATATATTGAAGTTTCCGTCAACTGTAATGTAGGCTACCATATTATGCCCTACACTATACGTCTGAGGGGGGAAACTCTCCAGTATTTGCGTTGTGCCATCGTAAAAAACTTTAAATTGATTTCCCGCATCTATATAAGCCACTGTATTTCTGCCTGCTTTGAACGAACTGACGGGGTAAGCCTCCTGATTCACCACCGCGCCATGATAAAACAGGTGAAACTGATTGGCATAATTGATATAAGCAGCAATATTGCTTTTCACTTCTATCTGCTCAATGCCGTTATTGGCATCAGCCAGGAAAGGTTCAACTGGTTTTATTTCCCCGTTATAGTAAGCATTGAATTGCTGCGTCCGTTCATCCATATAAACGATCAGGCTATCACCGGCATAATATTTGTTGCACAGACGGCTCAGGTTTTTTACCTCTCCCCGGTCAAATACATTCAAAGAAGTGGCATTTCTGAAAGAGATCAGGCAATCGCTTGACTGATAATCATTTGTAAACCCTGTATTGAGTTTCCGGGAACCGCCCTTATAATAAACTTTAAAATTATTTGAATTGTCTATATATGGAATAGCTATCCTTCCCACCTTCATATCGATCGGCTGCAGGTAATCCACCTTTCTGATCACGCCGTTATCCCACACCATCACCTGGTTTTGAACATCCGTATATACAGAAAGTGGCTGAGCATCAGATGATTGAATAAAAAACAATATGAAAACGAGGGACAGGAAACGTTTACTCATGGAGGAAAATTTGAGCCAAGTTAAGTGTTTTCGTTTAAAATATCTTAAATCGGCCTTGTGATTCTTATGTAAACAGCTTTCAGTTGACCGGTATAAAGTTTATAAATGGTGGCGAAATTAATATGATAATTATATATGAATTTCTTCAAATGATATAAAGATTTAAAGGGATAAGTAAAAATTTTATAATACGGAAAAACTTAAAAATCCTTTTTTACTACGCTCCGAATCCTTATCTTTGTATCAAGTTGTGAATTTAATGGGTTAGTAAGTGAGCCGTCTTAATCTCTATTAAGATGGCTCTTTTTTTTGCCCTGACTTTTCTCTTAAGACGATAAAAATGTATGGTGATGAGGGCGCTTAGAGCAACATACTTTCGCAGCTAACCGCAACGGATAAAACTGTATCTTTGCCACGGTGCCAAACCTCGAGGATACCGTGGATTGCAAAATCTTTACTGTATCATTCTGATTAAGCCATTGTAGCAATACAATGGCTTAATTTTTTTGTGTACGCTCTTTTTGATCGGCTGCAAGCTGGATGTTTTCCCACAAAATAGTTGCAGCATGCTCCCAGGTATATCTTTGTGTTGCTGTTAAAGCTTTTGCTGCAAGTTGGTTGCGGAGCATTTCATTTTTATAAAGGGCAGACATTTTTTCTGCAATGTCCTTATAGTCCGTGGGGTCTGCAATAAGGGCTGCATCGCCTGCTACTTCGGGCATGCTGGATGTATTGCTCACGATAGCAGGCACCCCACATTGATACGCTTCGATGATCGGGATACCAAAGCCTTCAAACAAAGAAGCATACACCAATGCATAGGCTGCTCCCATGACGCGGGCTAGGCTGTTCACATCCAGGTAGCCCAGCCACACCACATCTTCCCCGAAAGGCATATCGCTTTTCATTTCCACCACCTCTTTATAGTTCCAGGCCATACGTCCTACGATGACCAGTTTCATGTTGCTGCGGTTCCGCTTTTTAAACCGGATAAAAGCTTTAAGCAGGTTCACTACATTTTTCCGGGGATGCAAAGCACCGGTAAAAATGAAATATTCACAGCCGTCCGTAAACTGTTGCTTTACCTTTTCCCGTTCTTCCCATGCTAAAGGAACATACTCCTTGTGTGCAGCATTATTGCTCACTGCTATTTTTTCAGCAGGGATATGATAATGCTGTATGATATCCTGCTTTGAAAATTCTGAAACCGTGACGATTCTCTTTGCCTTGCGTGCAAAAAGCGGGGTGAATTT
>DATJDO010000095.1:0-3498 GCA_035497375.1 Chitinophagaceae bacterium
TGGCCGTGGGTTTGGGGTCTGGTGTGGGCGTAGGTGTTGGCGTAGTCTCATCTTTGGAACAGGCGGCCAGGGTTGTCGCTGCCACAAAAGCCAGGGCGAAGAATTGTTTGTTCATGTGTTTAAATTTTAAGAGGTGAAAAACTGCTGCAAACCTACTCCTGTCGTCTAGCCTGCACAATACGACGATTATCGTATTTCAACTCCTATCCCTGCCATCCACTAGTGTCATTCCGCAGGAATCGATACCGCGGGAGGATGGGGGGGGCAATGAAGTGTAGCACGAAGGTTCATGCTGCAGGCATCCGTATCAAGACTGCCGGGCTTACATACCCAATAATGATTGTTGGACCGGCGGTGTGGGGGTGTAGGAAACGCACACTTATTAGCCGTGAGCTGCATAGGGTACGAGCTGCCATGGCATCTTTATGGAAGCCCTGGTTCCGGAATCCAGGTGTCGGGTCGTACTGGGATCATTTTGGTACAGATCTATGCGGGAGGACAAACCTGCGGTAATTACTGTATTGCCCGGGGTGCTTCCCAGCAGAAGCTATAGGCTTGGGCTACAGTTTTCTTTGAAGGCAACTAAAGGGGTAATTGCTTTCTTTCCCCAAATGGTAAAGGCTCCAGGCCCGAAAATAAAAAGTCACGGAGCCATTCGTTAAGCTGCTAGTAACAGATATTCCGGTAAAAGAGCAAACATAATAAATACAATTTTACTTATTTGTCAATAAAATATCATTGCTAAATGTTTATATTTATTAGCAATAATTCTATAAAATAGATTTGTTTTTAATTTCAAAAGACGCATATTTGCCCCGTATATAAAATGAACATCAACCTTTTGGTTTAATTCCCTAACGAAAACAAGATGTTTAGAAATAAAATTGCCCTCGTACCGGTTATTACCTGTCTTTGCTTCAGTGTTGCTTCTGCGCAGCCCGTTTCGTACAGCACCTTGTTCGACAACAGTACCTTCAGCCGCAGCATCGACCTGTCCAAACCTGTAGGGATCTAGAGTAGTCTAAACACAAGCAAGCTCCTCTAGTTGCTGCTGCCAATCTTTGACAATTACCGCATGATGCTATATTTGTACGGTTTAAGCCCAATGACATTTTTATGAATAAAAGAAAGTGGACAATTTTTTTGCTGTGCCTTCTAAGCCTGGCTTGTAACAAAAGCGATACGGCTGTGGTTCCGGAATCTTTGTTGGAGGCGCCGGTCATTACCGGCTATAAGTTGATTGACATCAACGGGCAAGCTGCCGGGGCTGTGGGGAGACCAAACGGCAAAGCTGAAGCAAGTAAGGATTCGGAGACCTATCGCCTAAGAATTTTTCCTATTCCGGCACTGAATTTTGTCGGTGTTAGTCTGCAATTTCCTAAAGAGGGACTTGAAAAAAAAGTATGGATCAAACAAGGCCGTTTGGAGGATAAAGCGCTGGATCAGTACAAGCTGGGTATGTACAACCCCGAGGCGGGGACCACTATTTTCCAGCGTACAACAACAGAAGATTTTTTGAATATAGATGCTTCTTCGTTTTCCCCCGGATATTACAGACTGTATGTGTCTTCAGATGACCTGGAACTGTACGAAAATATAGTGATTCAGAAATAAAGCATTAAGGACAAGAACATCAGGAGTGTCTGTTTATTCCTGAACCGTTACTGCTTGTTTTCATTCATCTCTTTTCAGAAAACTGTACCTGCACCTCAGGTGCCCCCTTATGGTAAAGCCCGGCAGTATAGGTATGGAGTGGCAGGCCTGGAACAAGGTGTTCCAATTGCCTGAGCCGGACAAACGACAAAGGCCATCCTTGCGGACAGCCCCTGTTTACCTCAGTCACTAACTAATCTTTACTGTGCGATCAACTTACCCGAGCCGGAAATATTGGTCGTGATACGCGGGCGGCCACGATAATACACATCCCCGCTGCCCGATATTTTTACAGAGAGTTCGTCACTGACATTCACCTTCGTATCTCCGCTGCCGGATATACGCGTATTAGCTGCAGTAGCAAGCACGCCGATCAGGTCCAGGTAGCCACTGCCGCTGATGTCGGTATTCACATATGCTGCCTGTCCGTTGAGCACCACGATGTCTCCGGAACCGCTGATGCTGGCATCAATACTTCCTGTACTGAGTTCTGCGATACTGAGCGTACCCGAACCGCTTACATTCAGGTCAATGGCAGATGGGGTCAGTTTATTCATGGCTGTTATATTTCCCGAACCGCTGACCGAAAGGCCAGACACATTCGGGCAGCTGATAAAGATCTCGACGCGGTCATGGTTCCCGATGCGTTTGTTGTGGTCAAAATCTATTTTCAGCTGGCCATCACTCACATTAGTGTTCAGGACATCGATGATGTTTTTCTGGGCGTGAATCTCGACTTTGTATACACTGTCCTGCCGTACATAAATATCACCGGACATCGCGGCGCGGATGCGGGAAAATCCCTTTACGGCACGGTTTTCGGTAATCACAGGTCCGTCGCCTTTTATTTTACTGCAGGAGCTAAAGCATAATCCGATAACGATTCCGGCCATAGTAAGTAGTTGTTTGTTCATTGTATGGATTTTATTGTTTATTAGACACCTTAGGTGATTTTAACCCCTATGGGCCAGAAATATTTTTTTTAAAGCCGTACCTGTACACCCGCCATAGCGCCGACGTTCAGACCATAGAACGTGCCCTTGCTGCGCCTGCTCCACAGGTATTGCAGGTTGAGTTCATCACCCAGGTCAAGCGGGTAATTGGAAAATCCGAAAGAAGGACCAGCAAAGGCTTCGAAGCGGTTACCGATCTTCAATGCAGGTAAGATCCGGACAGAGGATTTCATAAACACGCCATTCGTAAAGTCTGTAAGCGACAATACCGTAAACTCTGTTTTGAAGCGGAATGCCGCGCTCAGCTGGATGTTCATGCCGATACCGCCCTCCAGGCCGTAGCGCAGCTCGTCGTGCACGGGGTTAATGCCCACACCCAGGATGCCATACATTTTTTTGCTGCCGGAGCGCAAAGCTACCATGGTGGTAGCCGATTCGTCAACTGTCAACCCGATATACTGTTCTCCGTTTTTGATGATATTGATCAGCCCGATCGGGTAGTCGCAACTGTCCGCAATATTGATCAATCCGGCTACCTGTACGCCTTTCACTTTCTTTGCCACGTTGATAAAACCGGAGGCCTGCATGCCATTCACTTCTTTGGCAATGTTGGCAAACCCGGCCAGCTGTGCACCGCGTACGGATTTGCTGATGTTGGCAAACCCGGCCATTTGTGCGCCTTGCGTACTTTTGGAAACATTCACAAACCCGGCAGCCTGCGTGCCCGATACTTTGGCGATATTGCTGAAGCCCGCCATCTGCGCACCCGATGCTGAGTCTTTGACAATGTTGGAGAAACCCGCCATCTGCAAGCCATTTGTATTCCGGGCAATATTATTGAAGCCCGCTATCTGGAAACCTTTTACGGTACCGCCATTGTAGTTGGTCACTC
>DATJDO010000096.1:0-14230 GCA_035497375.1 Chitinophagaceae bacterium
AAGCAGGAAGATAAGCTGAACAGTAACTTTTTCATATGTATAACTTTTTAATTGTCTTTATTGTTTTACAAAACGGATACTCTTGTACAATACATTGTCTGTATAGAGGTTGATAAAATAAACGCCGCTGGAAAGGCCTGCCAGGGATATGTTCCTTTTATAGGAACCGCTGACCTGCTCTTCTTTGGTGTCTGTAAACCATAGGGCACCGCCGATATCAGACAAGGATAGTTGCACACCGAAAGAGGATGCCGCATTCAGCGATAGCGTGACTTGGTCCTGTGCCGGGTTGGGGTACAGTACAAAATCGACATTCAGCTGTTTTTCACCGATAGCAGTAGTATTCGCATTGTTTTGCTGGAAGCCCTGGCTGATCGTATAGCTGCCACTGCTCCCGGATTGGATTACCGTTTCGCCGACCGTATAATCTACCTGTAGCGAAGTGTTTTCAAAGCTGCTGCCACCACTGCCTAACACATGGCGGTCTGCACTTTGCGCGCTGGCGGCCAGACTTCCGGCCATTACCGCAACTAAGACAAATATTTTCTTCATAAAATGTAGTTTAAAAGATGGAAAGAAAAAATGATTGTTTACCGGTTACCATTTTGCGCAGCTTTACGGTAGGAAGCATTCATCTCGGCTCCTTTGCCATAGGCTTCAGGTACTAAATAAAATCCTTTTTCCTCAGCGGGCTTGTCTACCTCGTTGGCAATACGGTAATAGTTTGCTGCCGCATCCTGCCGAACGCCTGCCACCTGCCAGCTTACTTTTACATTAGGCTTGTCTGTTTTGATGCGGAATTGGTTGTCTTTTACTTCTTCCAGCACAATAGCCTGGGCAAACTGCCCCATGCAGGTGAGCTGGTATTTAAAATCCTTATTGAGCGCGGTAAAATAAGCAGGCAGGCTTACCGTAGCTTCTCCTGACGCATCTGTAGTGACATTACCGTTGTAGATATTCATCATGTCATTGCTTTCTATTGAAGAGTGATACAGGTATTTATTGGTGGGGTCCTGCGGATGGTCGATCTTAAATGATTTAATGGTGGAACTGGCCGATACGGCATAGATCTTACCGTTGAAATAAGCGGCATAGTCGCTGGCCCCGCCTCCCGGACTGGCCCCGTATATGCTGTAATTGCCTGATGCGCCGTTGCGTGCCGCACCATAGACACCATAATTGGAGGACCCGGGATTGCCCGTGGCACTCACCTCGCCATAGACACCATAAGCCGCACTGGTATACGTTGTCGCACTATCCACAAGGCCATACACACCCAAAGCAGTTGTGCGCGAAGTTGTTCCTTTATTGCGGCCAAATACACCTCTCCAGTTGCCTTCCGCATATACACCGGAATTGTCCGTTGAACCGCTACGGGGGCAGGTAGCCATAATAGAGGAATTGTAAACAGGGGCACTACCGCCGCTGCTGCCTATTCCATTTACATGCAGCTTTGTTGTGGTGGAAGGCGTTTGCGTGCTGATACCGACCTCTCCCGAGTTGGCAATAGTCATTTTGGGGCTTGCGTTGGTAACAATATTCACATCCTTGCCTGTTCCGGAAGTTCCGAAGTCCAGATCGGCAGTATCCGTCCAGGTGCCGACATAGCCCAGGTAATTGGTTTTGTTGTAAAAGGATTGCCACCCCAGGCCATTGAACTCCGTTCTCAGTATCTCGTTGCCTCCTTTTACATGGAGTTTTGCTGCGGGTGTAATTGTATTGATGCCGACATTGCCCGTATTGTTATTGTAGATGTTTGTTCCGGAAGTCGTAAACGGAACATTCCCGGCTGTGGCGGCATGCAGCGCGTAAGGAACACTAACCATTTGTTGGTTGCCGATGCTCACAAAGCCGGATCCGGTATTGACCTCCACCTCCAGGAATTTGGCAGCTGATGCCCAATCGATGCCGGCAAAGGTTCCGGTAACTGCGGTTCCGCTGCCGATGGTCAGGTTGGCAATACCCTGCGCTGTAGTGGTGACCGTATGGGTTTCCTGGAATATCGTGGTGCCCGAAAGGGATACGTCACGTACCGTAAAGCGGAATTCCACCGAGCTGGAAGCCATCGGGGTGCCTGAGCCGTTGCGCACTGCTGCCTGGTAGCTGATCTGGCCGGGTGCCTGTGCGGAACTTTGTTGCAGGAATAAGAGCGCTGCGCCTAAAGAAAGTAATAATTTTTTCATAAGGTTATTTTTATTTTGTTTAACTAATGTCTTGTAAATCAGATTCCTGTCATTTAGTATTTCCGTTAAATATTATGAACAGAAATCATGAATACAAAAGTATTGGTAAAAAATCGTCATACAACAGGAAAAACACCCGATTTTAGTCAGTATTTATCCTGTTTTAAGATAACCATGCCAGTATGGACGTTCCGGCAGGTTCCTTACCTTTGCGCAGTTATTATGGACAACAGGAAAGTAAGAGTGCGCTTTGCACCCAGCCCTACAGGAGGCCTGCATTTGGGCGGAGTACGTACCGTTTTATACAATTACCTTTTTGCCCGGCATCACGGCGGCGATTTTATACTCAGGATAGAGGATACCGATCAGAGCCGCTTTGTACCCGGAGCAGAGGACTATATCATGCAATGCCTGGAATGGTGCGGCATTGAACCCGACGAAAGCCCGTTAAAACCAGGCCCTTATGCGCCCTACCGCCAAAGCGAGCGCAAACCTTTGTACCGCCAGTATGCAGAGCAGCTGGTGCGGCAGGGAAATGCCTACATCGCTTTTGACACGGCAGAAGAACTGGAGGCCATGCGTGAACAATACAAAACGGAGCACCACAACGCCCAATATGACAGCCGGACACGCGGTTTTATGCGCAATTCACTTACTCTTTCCCCGGAAGAGGTCAATGCGTTGCTGGAAAAGAATACCCCCTATGTGATCCGCATTAAAATGCAGCCGGGGGAAACCCTGGTGTTTACGGATATGATCCGGGGAGCTGTAAGTTTTGATACCGGCCTGGTGGACGACAAAGTACTGCTCAAGGCAGACGGTATGCCTACCTATCACCTCGCGGTAGTAGTAGACGATTACCTGATGAAAATCACCCATGCCTTCCGTGGGGAGGAGTGGCTACCCAGCGCACCGGTACATTTATTACTCTGGAAATACCTGGGTTGGGAAGCAGAGATGCCGCTATGGGCACACCTTCCGCTGATCCTGAAACCCGACGGAAACGGAAAACTGAGCAAACGTGACGGAGACCGCCTGGGCTTTCCGGTGTTTGCTATGGACTGGACAGACCCCCGCTCCAATGAACAGACAACAGGCTTCCGCGAAAGAGGGTTTTTGCCTGAGGCCTTCACCAATATGCTGGCGATGCTGGGCTGGAACTCCGGTCTGGAGCAGGAAATCTTCTCCATGGAAGAGCTGGTACAGCATTTCTCCATAGACAGGGTACATAAGGGTGGGGCTAAGTTTGATTATGAAAAAGCCAAATGGTTTAACCAGCAATACATACAAAAAACGGATAACGCCCGCCTGGCCGCACTGTTACAGCCTTTTCTTGCAGACAAAGGAACTATAGACAATGGGCAGTTGCTGACCGTCATCGGGCTGGTAAAAGACCGCATGCACCTGCTGTCGGAATTCTGGGACCAGGCTTCTTACTTTTTTGTACGGCCGGAAACGATTGATATAGCAGCGCTGCAGGCGAAATGGAACGACAAAACGTACCGCTTCTTTGTGGCACTGGCAGAAAAATATGCCGGCCTGGGCGAATGGACCCCGGCAGCCATAGAGGCTGTTTTCAACGAGCTGGTGGCAGAGACCGGTATTAAGAAAGGAGAAGTGATGCTGCCCCTTCGTATTATGCTGGTAGGAGGAAAATTCGGTCCGGGTGTTTTCGACATTGCAGCGCAGATCGGAAGCGGGGAAACAAAAGAAAGAATCAACGGGGCTTTGGCCAGGCTTCAGTAAATTGATGTTTTCAACCTAATTTCGCCGCACAAACAAAAAATCAGATCAAAAAACAACAAATAATATGCAATACACAGCACATATCAATATCATGCCCCTGAAAGAATTGCTGGATCCGCAGGGAAAAGCGGTGAACAGCAGCCTGCACAACCTGGGCCTGAACCAGATCCAGAATGTGCGTATCGGCAAGCACATTACCCTGGCCGTAGAAGCAAAAGATAAAGCAGAAGCCGAAAACCTGGTCAGCGATGCCTGTAAAAAACTGCTGGCCAACCAGGTGATGGAAGCATTCGATATCAGCATTACAGAAGGATAGTTTCTGGCTGTGGCACTTTTTCTCGTCCCAACACCAGTCGGCAACCTCGGTGACATGACCTACCGTGCAGTAGAAATACTGCAGCAGGCAGACGTGATCCTGTGTGAAGATACGCGCACCAGCTCCTTTCTGCTGAAACATTACCAGGTCAATAAACCACTGACGCCTTACCACCAGCACAACGAGCACAAGATTGTCGGGCACCTGGTGGAACAGATGCTGGCAGGGAAACAGTTTGCCCTGATCACAGATGCCGGTACACCGGGCATCTCAGACCCCGGTTTCCTGTTGCTGCGTGAATGCCATAAACATAATATTCCCGTTACCTGCCTGCCCGGTGCAACGGCTTTTGTACCTGCATTGGTACAATCCGGGTTGCCTTGCAACCAGTTTGTTTTTGAAGGCTTTTTGCCAGTCAAAAAAGGGCGGCAGACCGCTATGCGCAAACTGGCCGAAGAAGAGCGTACCATTGTTTTGTATGAATCACCGCACCGTCTGGCCAAAACACTGAAAGAATTAAGCGGATTTTTTGGAGCAGAACGCCCGGCTGCAGTAGTGCGGGAGATTTCTAAAAAGTTTGAAGAAACACATCGTGGCCCCCTGCAGGAGCTGGCAGATCATTTTGAACAGCATGCACCCAAGGGGGAGATCGTTGTCGTCATTGCAGGCAAGCCCTGACCGGATATCCCCAGTACTCCTTTAAGGTTTTTAAAACCTTAAAGGAGTACAAATCAGCACATTATTTCCCATACTGCATCAGATAATCCAGCAACATCCTCAGCCCAAAAGCAGTACCGCCGGTACAGTGGTAATGTTTCCGCGCTGTGGCGAAAGAAACGCCGGCAATGTCGAAATGCAGCCAGGGATACGCCGTGAAATGCTCCAGGAATTTCCCTGCGGTAATGGCGCCGCCATAAGGCCCGCCCACATTTTTGAGGTCAGCAATATCAGATTTGATCATATCTCCATACTCTGTCCACAGCGGTAATTCCACCATGCGCTCGTATTGCTGCTGCCCGCAGCTTTCAAACCTTTTTTTGATCGCTTCCGCTGCCGTGCCCATATAAATCATCGCTTCGCTGCCGGTAATGGCCGCTGCCGCACCGGTGAGTGTGGCAAAATCGATCACCAGCTCTGGCTTATAGCGTTTGGCCCAGTGCAAGGCATCTGCCAGCACCAGGCGGCCTTCTGCGTCAGTATTCAATACCTCTACTGTCGTACCGTCGTACATTTTGATCACATCTCCCGGAACATAGGCGTTTTCGCCCGGCCGGTTGTCTGTAGCCGGCACCAGGCCGATCACATGCAGCGGCAGCTTCAGTTTGGCTACCGCGTATAGGGCGGCGCTGACCAGGGCAGCCCCGCTCATATCGCTTTTCATGCGGTCCATGGAATTGGGAGTCGGCTTCAGCGAAAGTCCGCCCGTATCGTAAACAATACCTTTTCCCACCAACACGATGGGTTGTTTGTTCAGGGTTTTGGCTGGTTTGTATTCCATCACGGAAAAGCTGGGAGGGTCTATACTACCCCGGTTAACGGCCAGGATACCCCCCATTTTTTCACTGGTAATGCGCGCTTTGTTGAGCACCGTGGTCCGGAAACCTGCCGTTTTACCCAGGGCGGAGATTTGTTTGGCGAGTGCTACAGCGCCCAGAGTATTTAAGGGTTCGTTGACCAGGTTGCGCGCTACACCTACAGCTTCTGTGATCACGGAGAGCTGGTTCAGCTCTTTCAGCGTAATGCTGGCTTTGTCGAATTCTATCTGCGTTAAGGAACCGGCTCTTTTCCGGGCATCAGAAAAATATTTGAGGAACTGGTAGGAGGCCAGGGTGATCCCTTCCGCCAGCCAGTAGGCGGCGTGTGTTTCGGCACTTCTGTTTGTAATCAACACGCTGTCGGTCTTCCCTTTGTTCAAAAGCTCCCTGAACGTACAACCCATGCGGCGTAAGCCTTCAGATACAGGTACTTTTTGCACATCCGGTAGCATACAGACATAAACAAATTTCCCATATTGGTTAATACTGACGATTTTCTGCTCCTTCTGAGCTTCAGCCCGAACAAAGCCGATCTCAAGTTCAGACAATAATCCTGTTTTGCCCAGCTGCTGCAGGTCAGAAACAATAAGAATTACTGATTTTTTTGGGGTAATGCCCGAAATTTTGAATTGCATAAGGGCGAAAATAAGCAATGAAGATAATATAGTAAGCTGCCGTATAGGTAAGCTTGCCAGTACTCCTGTATTCCTGCAATCTCCGTAGTTTTGCAGGCAATGAACAAACCCTATACACTCAAAAAATCACTTGGCCAGCATTTTCTTCATGACGAGCCGATGTGCCGGAAAATAGTGGACCAGCTGGCGTATGACGAAGGGAAAAGGGTCCTGGAAATCGGGCCGGGAGGAGGCGCCCTGAGTAAATACCTGGTGGCCATTCCGGGCATAGACTATAAAGCAGTGGAAATCGATGAAGAGAAATTCCATTACCTGGAAGCCACATTTCCTGCCATTAAAGGTAAGATCATCCTTAAAGATATCCTGCAGGCCGAACTGCCGTATGAAGAAAACTTCAGCGTGATCGGGAATTTTCCTTACAATATATCTTCCCCCATCATGTTTAAGATGTTGGAATGGGAAGGGCAGGTGGATGAGATCATTGGTATGTTCCAGAAAGAAGTGGCGCAGCGTATCGCAGCCGGACCCGGCAGCAAAATGTACGGGATACTGAGTGTGCTCACCCAGGCTTATTTCGAGGTTACGTATCTTTTCGACGTACCTCCCGGCAGTTTTACCCCTCCTCCTAAAGTAATGAGCGGGGTTGTCCGTTTTGTCAACATCCGGAACCCTCACCAGATAGAATCCTTTAAAAAATTCAAACTGCTGGTAAAGACCGCTTTCGGGCAGCGCAGGAAGACCTTGCGGAATGCCTTGCGCAGTATCCTCCCGCCTTCGGCACTCACAGACCCACTGATGGACAAACGCGCGGAACAATTATCCGTTGCCGACTTCATTTATTTATACAGGACATTTTTATAAAAGTTCATTGCTTATGTCTGAAGGAAAGGTATTAATAGCGGCGCCGGTACACCCGGTGCTGACTGCAGGGCTTGAAAAAGCTGGTTATGAGCTGTTGTGCAAAGAGCAGATCAACCAGCAACAGGGTATGGAGCTGATCTGCGATTGTGTTGGCGTCATTACGTCTACCCGGCTGCAAGTGGACCGGGAAATGATAGACCGTGCGCCGGGCCTGAAATTCATCGGCAGGATGGGATCGGGTATGGAGGTTATTGATGTGCCGTATGCGGAAGCAAAAGGCATACGCTGTATCAGCAGTCCTGAAGGCAACCGCAATGCTGTGGCAGAGCATACGCTGGGCATGCTGCTGAACCTGACCAAGAACATCAGCCGCAGCTTTGAGGAAGTAAAGAATGGAAAATGGCTGCGCGAGGAGAACAGGGGTACGGAATTGGAAGGAAAAACAATCGGCATTATCGGCTATGGCCATACGGGCTCTGCTTTTGCGCGCCTGTTGCGGGGCTTTGATCTGAAGGTGTTGGTATACGACAAATACAAGGAAATTTCCGGAGAACCCTTTATCCAAGTATGCAGCACGCTGGCTGAATTGCAGGAACAGTGTGATATCCTCAGCCTGCATGTGCCGCATCAGCCGGATACGGTCCATATGATTGACCGGCAATTCATCGAAGGCATGAAAAAATCATTTATTCTGCTCAATACTTCCCGAGGATCTGTGATTGATAGTGGCGTTTTGGAGTCCGCTATGCACTCCGGGAAACTAAAAGGCCTGGCAATTGACGTTTGGGAGGAGGAACCATTAGAAAAAATGTCACAGCATTTTCTTCAAATACTTAACAATTTAATAAAATGCGATAAAGTATTAATTACCCCTCATATAGGGGGTTATACGGATGAAGCTCTATTTAAAATGAGCGATACATTACTGGAACGAGTTATACAATAGTTAAAAATGAATTACAGATAGACACAATCTGTTAACTTTTTTTGGGTAAATTTTTGTTTATTTAACGATTAATTCTACCTTTACTCCCTTACATTTAACAAACATATTGATGATGCGTATGAAACGTTCGTTTATTTACCTATTCATTTTGATGCTGTTAGGCTCTGCCAGCACGGCTTTGGCGCAGGGTGAGATTTATGGTGAAGTTCGGGATGAAAGCGGTGCTCCTTTTCCAGGGGTAGTGGTAAAAGTATTCGATGGTGGTATCTTGAAAAGTGGTAACGTATCTGAAGATGACGGTACCTTTTCGGTAAAACCGTTGTTGCCCGGCACCTACGACGTGGAATTTTCCTCAAGTTCTTATGCTACTAAACGGTATTCCGGCGTTGTGGTGACTTCTGGCGGTAGTACGCGTCAGAATGTGAAGATGGAGCAAAGTAAATCTGCGGAGTTAAATACGGTAATCATTACGGCAGAACCTCCTATTGTAAAGAAAGAAACGACCATGGGCGGTAAAGAACTCGACCAGATGGGTATGAGGCCGATCCAGGATGCGGTGTCCTTGGGTAAAAACGTACAGCAGGAAAGAAGTGGTGGTGCTATCCGTATCGGTGGTGCCCGTCTGGATGGTACAGTATATATGATCGACGGTCAGATGATCGCCGGTACTTCAAACGTTACTCCCGCACAAGGTACTGTAGGTCAGTTGCAGGTGTTTACTTCCGGCATCCCTGCAAACCTCGGAGATGCGACAGGGGGTGTGGTATCCATTACAACGCGTGGTGTAAGTAATAAATTGAGAACGACTATTCAAGGTCAGCACTCTTTTGAAGGGTATAACCAAAACCTCGTCAATGCTACAGTAACCGGACCTATCGTTTCAAAAATGAAAGACGGTGTAAAGCAAACCGTTTTTGGCTTCCTGGCCGGCTTTGATTATCAATACAACCAGGACGACAACCCTACATTTGTTAAAAACCCTGTACTGAAAGGCGATGTGCTGAAGAAATTGCAGGATAATCCGCTTACCCTGCTCAACGGAGCAAATGGTAACCAACTGGCTCCTTCCAGTAACTTTGTAACAAAAGATGATTTTGTGATGCAAAAAAGGAGCATCAACAATACCACACAGGTTGGCCGTTTTAATGGTAAACTGGACTATGCTGTAAATCAAAACATCAACATTACTGCCGGTGGTAACTTTAACATCAACAGCAGTGACAACTATAGCCGTGCGGCATCTTACTTTGCTCCCGAATCTATAGCCACCAACGAAGGTTTTACCGCCAGGGGTTACCTGCGTTTCCGCCAGTCATTCAACAACCCGACCAAAAGTGCTTCGGATAGCGGAAAAAGCCCTGTAATCACCAACGCCTATTATACAGTACAGTTGGATTATGAGTACAGCAGCTCGCAGACGCAAAATTCTAAATTCAAACGTAATCTCTTCGATTACGGCTATGTAGGTAAATTCAATCAGTCCAGGGTTCCTATTTATACTTTCGGCGAGGATTCTCTGACCAAGCGTCGTGCTGTAGTCCTGCAAACACTGGATGCGGTAAATGGCATTACCTTTCAGGCTTCCGACAAAAATCCTATCCTGGCAAACTATACAAAAAATGTATATGACAATAGGGATGTGATCGGAGTGGGCGGTGTTTTTTCAGATCTTACAGCAATACAACGTAATGGTGGTATGATGAACGGTGATTTCCCCCGTTATGCATTGGATATCCAGAATGTAAGGCAAATACCAAATGTGGGAGCAGGTTTTACAGGCTATGGTTATGGTGTGTTTAGCCAGGTCGGCTTGCATGCGGATGCCTCTTTTGACTTTAAGCCTGCCAAAACGACACATGCTATCCAGTTTGGTTTGTATTATGAACAAAGGTCTTCCAGCAACTACAGTGCTAATGTGAACACACAAGCTACAGGTAACAACTCTATCTGGAACCTGATGAATTCACTGACAAACAGCCATATCCTGGCGTTTGACTACGCTAACCCGATCTTTATCCACAACGGTCAGCGTTATACCAAACAACAAGTAGATGACGGAGCTTTCTTCGGTCCTACTGATACCATTATCTATAACAGAAGAGATAACGGTGCTCAATCTACCTTTGACGCTAACCTGCGCTCTAAACTGGGAGCCGGACAATTTGATTATATCGATGTACATTCTATAGATCCAAGTAAACTGTCTCTGGATATGTTTTCTGCAGATGAACTGCTGGGTCAAAGTCCCAATGCCAGTTTTGTTAGCTACAACGGTTACGATTATACGGGTAAAAAATTGAGCGGTCGTGTTAATTTCAATGATTTCTTCAAAGATCCATCACGCCCTATCGGTGCCTTCACGCCCAACTATATCGCAGGTTATGTAATGGACCAGTTCCGTTTCCAGAAAATGAAGTTTAATATCGGTGTGCGTATCGAGCGTTACGATAATAATACCAAAGTGCTGAAAGACCCGTACTCTTTATATGAGCTTTCTTATAAAAGTGACGTAGATGGTTCAAGAAACCTGGAGAACGGCGGACGTCACCCGGGTAATATCGGCGATAACTATGCCGTATATGTAAATAATAATAATTCTTTGAGTCCTACCGTTATCGGTTACCGTAACGGAGATAAATGGTACAATGCCACCGGCGTGGAAATTCCGGATCCTACCGTATTGAAAACTAAAAACGGTGGTGTTGATCCTCAACCTTACCTGACTACTGCCGGTAAGACAAAAATTACGGATGCCAACTTTGATCCTAATAACTCCTTCACGGATTATAAGCCGAAAGTAACGGCATCTCCCCGTTTCCAGTTCGACTTCCCGATCAATGATGATAAGGCTTTGTTCTATGCTCACTACGACATCCTTGTACAGCGCCCGAAATCAGGTAACTTTGCTACACCGCTCGATTACTATTTCCTGGAGCAACAAGGAAGCAACATCATCGGCAATCCGAACCTGCAGCCGGAAAAGACATTTGACTACGAGTTGGGTTACCAGCAGGAGATCACCCGGAACTCTGGTATCGGTATCAGTGCCTTCTACCGTGAGCGTAAGGATATGATTCAGGTGCGTCCATACCTGTATGCTTTTCCAATCACCTATTATACTTATGGTAACAGGGACTTCTCTACCACTAAAGGTTTTACCTTTACTTATGACTACCGTAAACCAAAAGCATCCGACATTCCGGTGAGCATGACTTTGGCCTATACCCTCCAATTTGCTGATGGTACCGGTTCCAGCGCTACATCAGGAAACGGTGGAAGCGGATCGCAATTTAACTCTTCCGGCCTGACAGCGAACTTTATCTCTGCCGGTTTACCGAACCTGCGTTACGTGTCGCCTTTGACATATGACTCCCGTCATAATATCAACCTTAACTTATTCTATACTTATGATGAGGGAGAAGGCCCGACCGTAAACAACAAGCATATCCTGCAGAACTTTGTCGGAAACCTGATTCTGCGTGCCCGCAGTGGTGAACCTTATACGACGGTGCAGAACGTAGTCGGTAACGCGATTCAGGGAGGTCTGAACGGTACCCGCAAACCATGGCACTTTGGTATTGACCTGCGTGTAGAAAAACGCTTCCTGATCAATGGAGATAAAAAGGCGGCTCCTGCTGCCGACGGATCTTCTGCAGTGGCAGTTACTCCTAAGAAGAGGTATTACCTGAGTGCATTTGTACTGTGCCAGAATATCTTCAATATCAAAGACGTACTGAATATGTATTCCTACACCAGCCGTCCTGATGATGACGGGTATGTGGCTTCACCAAACGGTGAGCAGTTCTTCAATACTTCGAACAGCCCGCAGACACTGCGTGACTTGTACTCTCTTTATGTGAATAACCCGAATAACTATAACCTTCCGAGAAGAATATATGCCGGATTCTCCTTCTCGTTCTAATCCAATTGTGCAGATAGAAAATAGATAATCAGACATTAAAATTAAACAACATGAAAAGGATTTTTTGGCAAATGATGTGTACGCTTCTTGCGGTAACAACGTATTCATCTGACGCGTTTGCCTACATTACTGTGGGTGGGACAAAAAAAACTACCGATAATAGCCTGCTGAAGACGACAGCCGGTTGTAAGCCTGCAACACAGGCGATAGATCTTGACATCAACAACGTACGTGCCCGTGTAATGACAGGTGGTGATATGTGGTATAATGTCGGTACGAACCAACCTTCTTACGAAGTTCCTAAGGGAAGCCAGAGGCACTCCTTATATGCAGGATCCTGCTGGATCGGCGGATTGGATGGAAACAAGCAGCTGAAAGTATCGGCTCAGTTGTTCCGTTCTTACGGTAATGACTACTGGCCTGGTCCTATTGATAAGGCTACAAGAACTGTTTCTGCAGAAACATGTGCGGAGTGGGATCGTTTCTGGAAAGTGAATGCCTCTACCATTCAGGAATTTCGTGATGCCTATAAATTATATGCGGATGGTGACGTAACGGCATTGGATGACGAAAAATATAACGTGATCAAACAATGGCCTGCAACCGGTAATATCTATGCAGTAGGTGCGAATAATAATGCACTGCCCGAACTATTAGGCCCTGTTGATGCCCACGGCTATGCCCCCTTTATTGATGCAGGTGGTCCGGGCGGAAGCGGCCCTGATGGTGTTTACAACTGGCAGCATGGTGACTATCCTTCGGCTTATGGTGCCAAAGGAAGTAACCCCAGCCAATTTATCTGGTGGGTATTCAATGATATCGGTGGTACCAAGACGATGACAAAAACACAGTCTATCGGTATGGAGGTGCAGACTTCAGCGTTCGCTTATTCTTCAACTGACTTTCTGAATGATGCCACTTTCTACAACTACCGTTTGATCAACAGGGGTAACCTGGTACTGGACAGTTGCTTTATCGCTACATGGACAGATGCTGACCTTGGGTATCCTTTTGATGACTATATTGGTTGTGATACGGCACGTGGTCTGGGTATCCTGTATAATGGCCAGACTCCGGACGGAGCGAACGGTCAGAACTCTTACGGTAGCCGTATTCCTATGGTCGGCGTGGACTTCTTTATCGGCCCAAGGAAATATTATACTGATCCTGTAACAGGAGCTGAGACTTCACGCTTGCTGAAAATGAGCACCTTCTCTTATTTCGAGAACCAGCTTACCGGTCCTGTGCGCGACCCCCGTACCGGTACAGAGTTTTATAACTATATGACAGGAACCAACGCAGATGGTATACCGTTCTCCAATGACCAATCCAGGTGTCCTGGTTCTGTTGGTTATGGCCTGGGTCCGGTGGCTCCGTTTGTATTCTATGGCGATCCCGGTAACTCTGCTGAATGGTCTATGTGTGCTTGTAAATCTCCGCTCCAGGACAGGCGTTTTATTCACTCCTCAGGTCCGTTTACGCTGAGAGCCGGTGAAAGAAATGACATTACTATTGGTGTGGTATGGGTAGATGATGCAGGTGCCTGCGGTACCGGTTCATTCAAAAAAATCCGTAGTGCGGATGATATCGCTCAGGCATTGTTCGATCAGGGTTTCAGAAGAACAGTTGGACCAGAAGCTCCAGTGCTGACGATCAGGGAGATGGACAAGAAATTGATTTTCTACATCACGAACCCTGCAAACAGTAACAACTTTAATGAGCAGTATGGTGATCCTAAATTTGCGAACGATCCAACATTTACCGTAACGTCTGCGAAAGCAAAAGCAGCAGGTGTTGTTGACTCCGTGTATCGTTTTGAAGGATACCGTGTATTCCAGCTTCGTGGCCCTAACGTTTCTCTGTTCGATGAAAACGGTAACCTGACAGAAGATGCCGTTGAGGTCTTCCAGACAGACCGTAAGAACGGTGTGACACAAATTGCCAACTTCGAGAAAAATCTGGAAGTGAAAAGCCCGATAGACCAATACAATACCATTATCAAAGTAAATGGTAAAGACAGTGGTGTCGTTCATAGCTTTGTGCTCACAGAAGATGCCTTTGCGAATGGGGATAAAACATTGGTTAA
>DATJDO010000097.1:0-2041 GCA_035497375.1 Chitinophagaceae bacterium
CATACCCAGTTCAGCTGGGGTGGGGGAGAAGAGCACCAGACCAATTCCTTTATGGCCAATGTGGGTGAAAGCCTCAGTGCGCATGAACTGGCACACCAGTGGTTTGGCAACAAGATCACCTGTGGCAGTTGGGAAGATATCTGGCTCAATGAGGGTTTTGCAACGCACCTGGCCAGTATGTTTATGGAATCTAGGTATCCTGCGAATGTGCTGACGAACAGAAAATATGAAATTGACAATATTACTGCTGACAAAGCCGGGTCCGTAAAAGTGAGCGACACCAACGATGTGGGCAGGATTTTCAACAACAGGCTCAGTTACTTTAAAGGTTCCCACCTGCTGTATATGCTGCGCCTGAAACTGGGTGATGAAACCTTTCTGAAAGGTGTACGCAACTATATCAATGATTCGACCCTGGTGTATCGTTTCGCAAAAACAAATGACCTGAAAAAACACCTGGAAGCCGTAAGTGGCCTGCCGCTCGATTCGTTTTTCCGGCAATGGTTCGAAGGGCAGGGTTATCCGAGTTACAGGGTCACATGGTCGCAGGCAGGGGCGCAAACGGTAAAAGTCAGGATGGACCAGGAGACATCACACCCATCAGTCGGATTTTTTGAATTACCGGTACCCGTGCGGTTTAAAAATGCAACAAATGATACAATACTGGTACTGGACAATCGTTATAAAGGGGAAGTATTTACTCGGTACATAGGCTTTGAACCGGATAGCGTCTTTGTAGATCCGGCTTATTGGCTGATCACGCGTGATAACACGGTTGTAAAAACAGAAGACGTGCAGCCGGAGCAACTCAACCTGCTGGCCTATCCGAATCCTTTTACAGACAGGTTTACGATACAGATCAAGAACTTTAAAAGCAACTCGGTAGAGATTGCCCTCTATAATATACTGGGGCAGCGTGTTGTTGCTGAACGGCAACAGCTGTACAACGGGAAAGAATTCCTGAATATCCCGACAGGCCATCTCGCTACGGGGAAATATATATTGAATGTGACCGGCGAAAACGGGGAGGGAGGTAAAATATCGGTATTCAAAAGGTAACAGCGCCCACCCCAGGCTCCTTCATTACTGTTGCCAACTGTAATAAACGTGTGCTTATGGAACAAAAGCTGAACATCAATGATCTGAAAAAAGAAAGCAGTCACGCTTTCGAATTACTGTACGATGCTTACTTTGACGTTGTGCTGCGGCATGTGCTGCACAACAGTGGTACCAAAGATGATGCGGAAGACCTGTTCCAGGAAGTGATGATCGTTTTGGTACATAAGATCAGGGACGACAATTTTCGCTTATCGGCATCGCTGAAGACTTACGTGATGGCGATCGGGAAAAACCTCTGGCTGAAGACCTTACGGAACAGGTCCCGGGATCAGGATCACAAGCAGCTTTCCGCAGCAGCTTATTATACCGAAATCAGCGCAGCCCTGGAACGGGAAAAATACTACAGCAGCAAGCTGCAGCAATACCTGTACAAGATCAGCAGGCATTGCCAGGGATTTATTGACGATGTTTTTTTTAAAGGTAAGTCGCTGGATCAGATTAAAGAGGAATATGGCTATACGACCCGGATCAATGCGGCCAACCAAAAGTATAAATGTATGGAGCAAATCCGCAGGGTGAGAGATACCGATGCTGCAAGCCCGGAGCGGGAGTAAAAAACAATACCGGGTTTGGGTGAATATTTCGTTTTAACGGTATTAATAGTTATTCAGGTACTATAAACAATTGAATTACTATGAAAAAATCCTTGCCCTTTCTGTCCTTTCTGCTCTTCCTGCATGCTGACCGCGCCGACGCACAAGTCCCGCTGAACAGCGTTGTTACCCATTTTACCAATACCAAATGCAGCGTTTGTGCTTCCCGTAATCCCGGTTTCCACAAAAATACGGCTGCACATGCGGAGGTTACCCTATTATCCGTACATCCGTCTTCGCCTTATGCTGCTTGTGTACTCAGTAAACAAAATACAGTCGATAATGACGCCCTAACCAAAAAGTGGGGCGTTTACGGTGCCACACCGCGC
>DATJDO010000098.1:0-3055 GCA_035497375.1 Chitinophagaceae bacterium
CTTCCGTTTCTTTGGTTATACGACTTATTCCCCCACCTTTATCTCCTGATGAGTTTGGCGGTGTTACCGGAACAATGGAATCTGCATCTTCGCAGTCCCCGGAAATCAGCACATAAGTCACTCTTGGCCCGTCCTGATTAATGGTCACCATTGAAATCTTATCCTTTACGACCGAAAGAGTAAACAGATAAGGACCTTTGGTGCCATTCATATACTTCATTATATATACTCCAACCGGCACGTCGCAATGTTTTACCGGATCATACATTTGAGTACTGGCAGAATAAGTCTCATGATTCAGATAGCCCTCATATGTATAGGGTATTCCATAAAGCCAGTATTGAGAATCTTTTGGGCGCTTGGAGGCTGTTTTTCTTACAAGAATAACTCCATAATCGATACAGGATGCATTTTTCAGTGATACGGTCAGGCACTTATTTTTCGTGACTGTAAAAGAGGATGTTGCAGTCTTTACAGGGTTCGCAGACCGTACTGTGTAATAATAAGTTCCTACCGGAAGTTTTACAGTCAAGGCTTCAGGTCTACCACAAATATCCGGCCCGACAATATCGGCATCCAGCCGTTTTGAGGCCATGCTAACGTGAGCAGATGTAAAAATATCTACATTCGCTATTTCCGCATAACGGGTACATTCGGGGAGATCTCTGACCATCGCGATCGATACTTCTCCGCTATCCGGTGCGGGAGGAGGTTCAGAAATGTCTGCCCCCGTGCCCAATACCCACAATTTGAATATGCCACTTTTTGTTTTTACCAGCAACTCATCTCCTTTGCTGAAGCGATCGAAATTGTTGGTATAGAGGTAACCATTTCGATCATAGCCTACCACCAGGGAGTCCATCAGCTCTTCATAGCCATCGTTGGTATAAGCTGGTCTCATACCTTCATAAGCCAGGTAGGCCGGGTGCACCAGGTCGCCGGTGTAGTCAGAAAATTCGTTTGTCGTGCTGGTAAGCAGGGTGTTACCGGTTTCGGCATCAAACACCATATTCTCTGTCACGGTCCTGGCACCATGGTCATAACTTTCTATTTTCTTCAGGATGCCATATTGCTGGATAATCTTGGTCGTTACCAGGGACTGGAATTTCCGGATCGTTTCCCCCTGCAGGTTGCCAAAGAAACTGGGTATGGGAGCTGGAATACCCATTGCCTGTAATACATTCAGGTTGTACTGTGAAGGGTTTTTGGAAGTGACGGAAGACGTATAACGGCTGTCTACTGTAAAATCCATATCCTGCCCCAACAATACATTCCTGACTTCGTAGGTGTTTTCTGTACCGCGTTTACGTACCAAAGCCCGGACAGTATTACTCAGGTTGTGCAGCCAATCTTCATTATAGATAAAGCGCTTTCCGGTGATCAGTTCATCTTTTTGAGTAGACCAACCAGGATTTTGATGGATAACATAGTTATTTACTGCTTTCGGCTTCCCATGCATATCATTGAAGCGCAGGCAATAGCCCTGCCTGGCTTTGGCTTGTCTGAAATCCTTTCTCAGCAGTATGTCATTGCCGGAGCCAGATGCATCTTTATCGGTGTAGTCTACCTGCAAGGGATAGTCTTTTCCTGTATAAAAAAGATACTCATCCAAAGCCTGCGCAGAGCGTCCATGTTGCTGGTGAATGCTTTTTACTTTGACACTGCTATAGCCTACTGATGCAGGGGGGAAAAAACTTTCGCCGAATGGCTCTTCCTGGAAAAAGTCGATTGAGGGAATCAGGCGGCCGGATTCTACGGCATAGGGCACCGGCTTGCGGAAAGGATTTTCATCTGCACCTACCATAGGTTCATAAGAGGCTACTCCACTACTGATTTTTCCATAACGATCATGTGTTATCGTATAGTCGTACTGACGACCGTAGCTTGCATCCTGATTGCCCGAGAGCTCACTCCAGTTGTCAGACAGCTCCAGCTTTTTTACCCGGATGCCCCCCCCGCGTTTGGTCAAAGCCGGTGTCTGCACCCTGATCCAGGAATTGCTGATCCTGATGTTCATGGCTTTGTTCTTTTTGATAAAATCCTGGAAGGGATTCTGTCCGCCTATGGTCCTGACGAGTTCGGGATATGTCTTTAACAAGTTGAGCAGGTTACCAAATACCGATTCCGAAGTATAGCCGTCATAAAATATGTGTGGCAGATAATAGCGGCCCATGTTTATGCCCATTAACGTCGCAGGATGCAATGGCATCTTACTGGCGGCATCGGTCGCGACCCTTACATACCCAAAATCAGTATTGCCTTCACAAACCCCTACCTCCTCAATTTTTGCATACCCCTTTACCGGTTCAAATTTCCCCGTGTTGGCAATATCTGTTGCAAAACTGTAGTACAGCATATCCTGACCTTCAAAGTATTTGTCTTTCATGGAGGAAAGCGGCCCTTCATTTGCCCTCCTTTTGAAATAGACATATTGGTTGATATCGTTCTCCCCGGTGTACAGGCGGTTCTGCGGCACCATCGTTTTCGAGCGGCCGACACCGGTGATTTGCAGCATCTGCATCGCTCTTTTGTCCTGGACAAAAGAATAGTCGTCGCTTTCATAATCTACATGGATCTTCCCTCCCGAAGGCAGCTTTATATCCGTCAGGTTCCAGCTGGATAGCAAATCATCCTGGTCCGTCAGCACATCCGGTTGTTCGGTGTATGGGAACTCGTAGTTATGGATGCCGGGTACTACTTTTTTGTAATTACCCCAACGGTCTTTGGCTGCGAAATTATAGTCTGGATTCTGACCGTTGTATTCAAACACATAAGGGCTCAACAGGTTTTTCTGTGATTTGCCATACTTGATAAATATCTTCTCCAGTGTAAGTTTACCCCCGCCCGAGGTACCATTGGGCACACCTTTGCACAAGGAATAGTTGTACCGGAAGATCACCGTTTTCACAGGTACAGCGTTAGCTCCGTTCATATGACGGTCATGCTTGTTGTACAGGCGGATCTCATCCAGTTTGTAAGAAAGATTGCTTCCGGTTGCTGCTGTAGAGGAATAGTCGCCAGACCTGGTAACAGCGCTTAAAACACCTTTACCATC
>DATJDO010000099.1:0-8986 GCA_035497375.1 Chitinophagaceae bacterium
AAGGAGTGCACAGCCGTACCGATTTCGACCTGAAGCAACACCAGGAATACAGCAGAAAGAAAATGCAGTACTTCGATGCAGACCTTGATGAGAACGGGAAAGCTTACGGCAATTATATTCCTTACGTGATCGAGACTTCCATCGGCCTGGACAGGACGGTGATGATGTTGCTTAGTGAGGCCTATGAGCTGGAAGACCTGAGTACAGAAGAGAAGAAGGATGACAGGGTAGTGTTGAAATTCCCTCCCTTCCTGGCGCCCATTAAGCTGGCGGTATTCCCGCTGACTAAAAAAGACGGACTGCCCGAAGCTGCACGTCGCCTGATGGATGAGTGCCGTCCTCTGTTTAAATGTTTCTATGAAGAAAAAGATGCAATCGGCAAGCGCTACCGCAGGCAGGATGCGATCGGAACACCTTTCTGTGTGACAGTGGACCACCAGACTTTGGAGGATGATACAGTCACCATCCGCCACCGGGACAGTATGGCCCAGGAGCGGGTGCCAATGAGTGAAGTGAAAAATATCGTGTTGAAAAGCTTACAGGTTCTGTAAGCTTTTTTTATGCGAGGAATAAGAAGATCGCGGGTTCTTTGGGCAGGCTGATATTTTCCTTAGCCCATACTGCAATGGTTTTTGTCCTGATATACTGGTTGGGCGCAGTGATGTTGACAGCAAGGCATAGGCGTGTCTTGCCCTGGCAATGCCGCAGCAGGTCCTGAAAAATAGCATTATTACGATAAGGTGTTTCGATAAAGATTTGTGTCTGGTTTTCCTTTGACGAAAGCAATTCCAGGCTCTTGATCTTTTTGCTGCGTTCCGGCTCTTTAACGGGCAGGTACCCGTTAAACGCAAAGCTCTGGCCGTTGAGGCCGGAAGCCATCAGGGCCAGCAGTACAGAGCTGGGACCAGTGAGCGGACAGATGTCTGCCCCGATAGTATGCGCCGCTGCAGCCAGTTCTGCACCGGGGTCGGCAATACCGGGACAGCCAGCATCGCTCAGGACGCCTACATCAAAGCCCTGTTGCAGCCAGCTTTTCAGCTGTGTGGTATCCAGTTCGGTATTCCGGTTGGTTTCGGAAAATGATAGGGTGTCAATATCAATGTCCCGGTCTATTGTTTTTAAAAACCGCCTGGCTTCACGGATATTTTCCACGAAGAAATATTTCAGCGTTTTGCAGCGTTCACCCACTTCAGGGGACAATGTATGCATGCCTTCCGTTGCGAGCGGTACGGGGATCATATAGAGTGTTCCGGGCATCAGCGATCAGGAGTTGAGGTAAGACAGGGCTGCGTAAGACATAAGGCCCGCTCCGGTTTCCAGTGCGCTTTCATCAATATCAAAGCGCGCATTGTGTACGGATGTCGTATGCCGCTCATTGTTGGTATTGGTACCCAGGCGGAAATAACATCCGGGTACTGCGTGGCTGTAAAAGGCGAAATCGTCTGCTGTCATCCGCAGGGACAATTGACGGACGTGTTCAGTGCCTAGGAAATCTGCTGCAAAGGAGCGGATTTGTGCCGTTAACTGTTCATCGTTGAACAGGGAAGGGTAGCCTTTGGGGATGTCGATATGCGCTTTTGCGCCAAAAGAGGAACAGGTATTGGTAACAACATCCCTGATCAGCTGATGAGCTTCCGCACGCCAGCCCTCATCCATTGTCCGCAAAGTGCCTGCCAGCTCTACAGTGTCGGGGATTACATTGTTCACCGTGCCTCCCGCTATTTTACCAAAGCTCAGTACAGAAGGGATGATGGGGTTGCTCCTTCGTGAGATTACCTGTTGCAAGGCCACAATCACCTGTGCAGAAATGGCAATGGGGTCGATGGTTTGATGTGGTAGCGCTGCGTGTCCGCCTTTTCCTTCTATGGTGATGTGGATCTCGTCTGTGCTGGCCATGTATTGCCCTCCGCGAAAACCTACCACACCGGCAGGAAGATGCGGGTACACATGCAGTGCCAGTATGGCATCTACCGCTGGGGCTTGCAATACGCCTTCTGCGATCATCATGCTGCCACCGCCCGGATGCATTTCCTCTCCGGGCTGGAAGATCAGCTTGAGTGTACCCTCCCAGTTGTCGCGCAAAGCGTGTGTGATCTGTGCCAGGCCCAGAAGACAGGCAGTGTGGACATCGTGCCCGCAGGCGTGCATGACACCTTCGTTTACGGATGTATAAGCCGTGTTGTTTTGCTCTGTTATGGGTAGCGCATCGAGTTCTGCACGGATAGCCAGGCATTTCTTGCCTGGATTACGACCTTCTATAAGGGCCACAATACCAGTGCCCGCTATGCCTTTTGTATAGGAGACACCTATCCTGTCCAGTTCTGCAGCAACAAAGCTGGCGGTCTCAAACTCCTGAAAAGATAATTCAGGATGCGCGTGGATATGATGGCGTATGCGCTGCAGCTCGGGAAACAATTCCCGGGCTTTTTGCCGTATGGTTTCAATCATTTTTGCGGAAAGTATTTATTTCGACGATGTCGGGTACGACCATGCAGGGAGAATAGCTGCCGCTGAGTTGACGATACAATTCATTCGCTTCCTGCCTTGAGGTATAATCGCCCACTTTGATTTTGTACTGCGGGAGCGAATAAGTCATATAGACACGTTTTCCCGGATGTTTGCGCATAAAATCAGCTTTCGTCTGGTTGGCTTTATTCCGGTCGGTTCCCGAATAGATCAGGATTCTGAATCCTCTTCCAGAATGTATACTTCCGGATACCACCTTTCCGTTAATCACCGCAGTTCCGCTATACGGTTTAGGCGATTCCCTGAATGCCGTGAGCAAAGCCAGCCTGGAATCGGCATACAAGACAACAGATTCCGTATCCGGTATGTTTTCTTCCTCTGTCTGCGCCAGGGCATTATTGCTGTATACAACCAGAAAGATACTGCATAAAAAATAAAGTGATCTCAGAAAAGGGAATCTGCGTTTTGTCATAAATACGGGCCATCGTAGGCAGCAAAGATAAGCATATCTGCCCCCAAATATAGTGGGCAAGCTAGAGAGATGATTATCAGCTCATTTTACCAGACTATGAAATTTTCTTTAAATAAAGCTTGAATTAATAGTTAAAATTACTATTTTTAGTTTTTAAAAAAATATCTATGAAACCATACTCTACCCTGACGGTTTACAAAAACAGATTTCTTTACCAAAAGATTCTTTTGCTGGCGATGCTTTTGTTTACAGCAGGATCGACATCGGCATTACCCACTATTGTGAGTATTCCTACCACACCTGGTACAGATACGACCTATTTTACGCCGACCAACCGTAAAACTACTTTTTCCGGCAGCCGGATCATATATACCTCTACAGAAATAGGTATGTCGGGAAGCATTACCGCCATTTCTTTTCAGAAAGCCATGGGATCGACCTCTACAGCGATTAACTATATTACGATCTGGATGAGGGAGACCAGCACCAGTACCGTAACCACTACCGTACCTCCGGCGTTCCCTACTTCTTATACCAAAGTCCTCAACAGCGGGGTAATCGATAATACGATGAGCAGTGGATGGACCACTATTAACTTGTCTACCCCTTTTGTGTATGCTGCCAGTGGCAACCTCGAGATCATTATAGAAAAGGCCAGCACCGAACCTGCCGTAAGCGGTTCCAATATCCCGATTTTTAATTGCCATACTGCTACGGGGCCAATGGTTGCCTACCATTTTGGCACCTCCGCCTTTACCACTACATTTACCGGTACCACTACCAAAAGGCCCAATGTTCAATTGTCAATTGAAAATACCTGTTCCGGTAAGCCAGCCAAGGGCACGGTAAGCGGTCCGGCAACACGGGTGTGCAGTGGTAACAATTTTACACTGACCGGTACAGGCCTCACGATGGGTACCGGCATGCATTATCAGTGGCAATCCAGGAATGCGGGATCAGGTTCTTACACCAATATGGGTGTGGCTGATACCTTTCCTACCCTGACAACCAGTACCACTGCAGATAAAGATTACAGGGTGTTTTCACAGTGCCTTTTGTCTGCTCAGAGTGATACCTCATCCAGTTTTACGGTTAACGTATTGAAAAGCTCTACTGTCAGCGCTGTAAGTGATACCACCTTTTGTTCTGGCGGGAGTGTGATCTTATCCAATGCGGGTACTTCAGGTGTTTCGTATACCTGGTACAAAGATGGCAGCACTACGGGGATTACTACCTCTACCTACACCGCCAACAGTACAGGTGTTTTTTCTGTACTGGGAACGACAGCAGATTGCACTGCAGGTGTATCCAGCAATACAAAAAAAGTGACGGTAAACCCGCTGCCTACGGCAACGGTAACAGCACTCAGCGCAACTACCTTTTGTGATGGTTTGGATGTGGTGCTGGAGGCCAACGTAGGTGTTGGGCTCAGTTACCAGTGGCAAAAAGGAGGCGTTGACATTCCCGGGGCAACAAGCTTCAACTATTCCGCTACAACAGCGGGTAATTACAGGGTGAAGGTCACCAATACAAGTACCTCCTGCTTCGCATTTTCTTCCGTTACAGCAGTTGTTGTGAATCCGAGCCCTGCAGCACCGGTCATCAGTGGTGCTGGTGGAAAGACTGCTTATTGTGCTTCTTCCAGCTTGTTACTCAGCACTACAGCTGTGAGTGGCGTTTCTTATCAATGGGAAAACAGCACAGGAGATATTGTTGGCGCTACATCGGCAAGCTACACGGTATCCAATCCTAACACGTACAGGCTGATTGCAATTATGGGCGTCTGCTCTACAAAAAGTAATGCTTTGGTGATCACTGAAAATCCTTTGCCTGTGGCCAGTATCGTTCCGGTAGGAATGATCAGCTTCTGTAATGGCGATAGTCTTGACATCAAAGCAACTCCCGTTGCCGGCGCATCTTATGAGTGGCTGAACGGAGGTACTGCGATTACCGGCGCTGCAGATCTGCCTGCATACACGGCAAAAGTATCAGGTGTGTACACGGTACGGGTAAAAAATAAGACAACTGGTTGCAGTGACGAATCGGCTTCCCTGACGATCAATGTAATTTCACCGACAGTGCCAACCGTCAGCACATCCGGACCTGTTGAGTTCTGTATCGGCGGCGATGTAACGCTGACAGCTGCAGTAGCTACCGGGCTGACCACCCAATGGCAGGAGTCTGGAACAGATATGGCCGGAGAAACGGCAGTAACCTACACGGCAACTACTTCCGGTACGTATCGTATGAAAGCATCCAACACTGCCGGATGCGCTGCCTATAGCGATCCTGTGGTTGTCATAGTCAATCCGCTCCCCGGTACAGCAGTGACTGTTGTTGGCGGCCCGAGCATCTGCAACGGTAGTTCTGCCAAACTAACGGCACCTATTATTGCCGGTCACACATACCAATGGCAAAATACCGGGGTGGATATTCCGGGAGAAACATTTAACCCGTACTACGCAAAAACGGCGGGTAGCTATTCCGTGGTGATTACTGACTCCAACGGATGCCAGGCGACTTCAACCACTACAGCTATTACCGTGAAATTTGTAAAATCTTTTTATGTGCATCCCTACGGCAATACATTCTTCTGCGACGGCGAAAAGACATTGCTGGCTACACAAACAGGATTTGCGTCTTACCAATGGTACCTGAACGGAGCGTACATTCCGGGTGCGACAGATACTTTTGTATATGCCAATAGGCACGGAAAGTATACTGTTAAGGTTCAGGATATTGTAAATGGCTGCTATGCCACTTCACCGGACTTTAATATTATCGTGATCCCTGCACCCGATACTCCGTTTATTTACCAAACGGGAAGCCGCCTGTACACCCTTGTTACCGGTGTTACGTACCAGTGGTTTAAGAATGGTGTGCTGATACCGGGCGCTACAGGTTCATTCTATAATGTGACAAGCCTGGATGGCATCTATACCGTGGAAGTGACTAACGAACGTGATTGCAGCAAAAGCTCAGATATTGATCTGAATACCACAGGTATTGGCCATACTGCATCTGTAACAGGATACATCAAAGTATACCCCAACCCGGTACAGGATGTGCTGCATCTTGAAACTCCGGCAGGAATGACTGTGACCCTGATGGATCTTCAGGGCAGAGTCTTGTATTCCGGTAAAGAAGTGAAACAAATCTCTATGGGCCGCTATGCTGCAGGTATGTATGTCTTGCAATTTACGGATGCCAATAACGAGGTCGTTGCGACCGAAAAAGTTTCAAAGCTGGATTAATCAATCCTGCTTCTTGTAAGAAAGGGTTGCAGCCTGGCTGCAACCCTTTCTTTTTACAATGGACCTGTTGGCCATTAATCCGGAATGTCGTTTGTCACAATGCTTCCATTTTCCAGTTGTGTTGTTTGCAGAAAGCAAGTGTACGGGGCAGTGCATAGTGCAGCCTTTCCCAGGCTTTGCTGCTGTCGTGAAAAACGACGATAGAGCCGGGTGTTAGGTGCAAGGCCACATTTTCCCAGCATTTTTCCGGACTGATGCCGGTATCAAAATCGCCGGAAAGAACGTCCCACATAATAATGCGGTATCCTTTCCCTATAATAGCATTGGCTTGTTTTCTTTTGATTTTTCCATAAGGAGGACGGAACAATTTGCTGTCAATATGTGTTGCTGCATCGGCAATATTATCCAGGTACTCCGCTGTTCCTGCTTTCCACCCATTGAGGTGTGTTTGGGTATGGTTGCCTGCGCTATGCCCTTCCAACAACAAGCGTGTATAGATATCGGGCCTTTCGACAACATTTTTCCCTATACAGAAGAAGGTTCCTTTGGCATGGTATTTTTTTAGTTCGTCCAGTACAAAGGGGGTGGCAATCGGGTGGGGGCCATCGTCGAAGGTAAGGTATACCGTGTCCGTAGATTCCCGCTTCCATTCCAGGTCTGCAGGATATAGCTGTTTCAGAAGAGAAGGTGGTTTGATCAGGTACATAGCTACTTCCTTGCTGCTTGGTGTACAAATGTCAATTCCGAGCGCTGTATCCAACCTTTCCGGTTATCGGGCAGGCTTACGGAAACCCAGTTACCCGACTGTTCTGCCGTTTCCACGATTGTCGCTTCGGGCAGGATGACCTGGCCTTTATAGACATTCGGTGCAATCGTCATGACGGTGTTGGGTTTCATGATCACGGCCCTGGGCGAAGAGCCCGCATGACGTGCTGCACTGAAGGCGAGGAACAGGATCACGATGTTGAAAACAGGGATGAAAATAAAAGCCTGTACCGGTGTCTTGGCGAAATACCTGCCGCTGATACGGCCCAATAGCAGCAGTAGAAAAGTAATAAAGATAATAAGGCTCATGACTGCCCACATGTTTGCCCTGCTGCCTGCCACCAGGTTTTTCCACCAGATAACAAAAAAGATATCCTTGCTTTCTTTGATCGAGTTCGAAATACGGCTTTGTGCCAGTGTTTTGTTGTCCCGTGCCTGCTTCAGTGATGGATTGTAAAACAAAGCGCGCTCATAGTTCAGTACAGCTTCACTGACTTTGTTGTCTTTGTAATAAGCGTTCCCAAGGTTAAAGTACACGAGTGCATTCGATCCCTGCTTTTGTAAAAGCTGTTCATAATAAGCAATTGCTTCAGGGTATTGCTTATCCCTGTAAGCGCTATTGCCCTTGTTCCAGTACACTGAAATACTGTCTGTGGCGGCAAAGCTGCCCAGGCTATACAATAAAAAGCAAAAAAACTGCAGAATCCGTTTCATTATTTTCTCAGTATGTCTTCTAATTCACCAATAAGCAGTGCTGTCTCTGTATACGTACGGCCCATTTGCTGCACAGCACCGCTGGGAGCATAGAGCGCAAGCTCGCAATCGTCAATAAGGCGGTTCATACGTTGTAATACGGCATCAGGTATTTTTTTATCATTTAGTGCTTCTTCAGCGGTCTCTTTCGAGAGCTGCGAAAGTGGGATATGCAGTTTGTCGGACAGGTATAGCCATATCGCTTTGGAAATATCTTCGTAGAAGGCTGCCGTCTGTTTATTGTCTAACAAGGTCTTTGCGGTCTTCAAGCGCTTCAGTGCGATTTTGTTGGCATATTTGTTTTTGAAAAGGCCTGTATCGCCTGCTTCCCTGTCTCTTTTCTTTTTCAGCAAAGCAAAGAGGAGCAAGGCCAGTAAAGGTACAAGGTACAGGCTCCAGTATAAGCCAGTATAGACAAAGGGAAGGCCGGAAGATACGAAGGTAAGGGGCTTGGTCTCAATAGGGTGGATGTCATTTAAGATCTTTTGCGTATTTCCTTTGTTGTCATTTTTTCCCTGGCTGACATGGATTTTGACCGGTTTCGTATATAAGGTGGTGTATGCATTTGTTGCGCTGTTATAGTACGAAAACGGAATCGCAGGTATTTCATAATCTCCTGCTATGCGTGGAGCAATAGCATAAGTGATGATTTTGCTACCGCTGATTGTCGTGCTGCGCCCCGTAATGGTGTCGACAATGGAAGGGTCGAATGCATCCAGCCCATTGGGTAGTTTTAGCTGCGGCGCTTGTATCAGTTTCAGGTTTCCTGTGCCGGCAATGTTCAGGGTCAGGGTCAATGATTCATCTGTGCTCAGGCTTGTTTTGTCTACCTTGCTATCCAGGGAGAAGCGCCCTACAGCACCGCCAAAGTCTGCCGGCTGTCCCTCCAACGGTAAGGGGGTAACTGTAATATTGACGGGATTGCTTTTTAGTTTGAATTTGACGTCTTTACCATAAGGGTTTGCCCTGTCGGCCAGTCGGGCAACGCCGGTTATTTCGGCCGGGTCAAGTACAAGGGTTCCGCTTTGCTGCGGGAATAAAGCAGATTTTTTCAGGGTGAAGCTCTGGTATTGGACGCCATCCAGGGTTTCCAGCTGCGGCTGCTGGTCTTTGGGCAGATCAAAGTCCTGTGTCCAGAAACCATTCAGGGAGGGAAGTTTGGAAATACCGGCCTGCATGGCCACCCGGGCATACATTTTGTACGTCACGGTGATTTGTTCCCCCGCTTTTACTTTGGTCTTGTCTACGTTCACACGTACGAAGATGTTCCTTCCCA
>DATJDO010000100.1:0-2952 GCA_035497375.1 Chitinophagaceae bacterium
CGGGCAATGTGCTTTGGGCAAGATGGTCAGGTCTGAATGATGTGTTTAAAAATCAGTCTGTGATCTACGGGTCTGGCCTGCATCAGCAGGCGTATGGTGGCCTGAATGGCACGGTATACTTCGATGCGGGAGCTTTCGATCAGCCGGTTCAAAGTAAAGTGGCCTATGCATTGTCCAACCGGGCCTATAATAACAGACTCATGTTCACGCATAGTACGGGTGAGCGGAAGACCGGCTGGGCCTATACTTTTTCCCTATCCCGCAGGTGGGCGGAAGAAGGATATGTTGCCGGAACTTTTTTAGACGCCTGGTCCGGCTTCGTTTCAGCCGGGAAAGTGCTGAATGAAAAGAGTCGTGTAACCCTTACGATAATCGCTGCACACACGTTGCGGGGGCGCTCCGGGACAGCTACAGACGAAGTATATCAATTGGCGGGCAATCCCTACTATAATCCGAATTGGGGTTGGCAGGAAAATGAAAAAAGAAATGCCCGTGTTTCCCGCTTATTTCAGCCGATTGGGATCATCCAGTATCAATACAAACTTGCAGAGCATTTACGCTTCTCCTCATCGCTTGGCTTTCAAACCGGTATTGCTAGTATATCCTCCCTGGACTGGTACAATGCGATTGATCCAAGGGCTGATTATTACCGCAATCTTCCCAGCTATTACACGGCAAACCTTTCCATAAGCCGGCAGTTGCAGGAAGAGTTATCCGGAGATCCGGAAAAGTTGCAGTTGAACTGGTCAAGATTTTATACTGCCAACAGGATGAATGGTGAAACATTGTATGGTTTGAATGGTGGCAAAGACAGCCTGAGAGGCAATCGTTCTTTATATGTAATTGCGGCAGATGAAGAGCGGGTAAGCCGGATATCCTGGGGCGGCGAGCTGCAACGCAAGTACTCGGAAAAGCTTACTCTAAGTGCCGGGACTCAGCTGAGTTACCAGTATACACAATATTCCAGGCGGCTGTTGGATCTTTTAGGTGGGGACTATTTTCTCAACTACAATATGTTCGCCATACGGCAATATCCCAACCGGCCGGACCTGAAGCAAAACGATACTGACAAGCCGGATAGGGCAGTAAAACAGGGAGAACGGTACCGGTATCATTATGCAGGTATAGTGGCCAAAGCTTCGCTGTGGGGGCAGTGTGAAATGGAATTCAGAAAACTGACCATATTCTCTTCATTCAGGCTTGGGTATAGTGCTTACCAACGAAAAGGTTTTTACAGAAATGGTTTGTATGCCGGTACTTCTGCAGGAATGAGTCCGGTTCAATCTTTTGCCTCTTACGCTGCTAAAACCGGTTTTACCTACAAGCTGAATGGTAGAAATTATCTCATACTGAACGGAGCATTGAGTGCGGACGAACCTGCTTTTGATGATGTATTCATAGCGCCCAGGCTACGCAATCAAATGACCACACAAGCGCTGCTTCAAAAAACCATGCATGTCGAAACGGGATACCTGCTGCGTGCTTCAAGGGTAAATTTCAGAATGGTAGCGTATGCTACAGCCATTACAAATACAACGATCATAAGGCGTTTCTATAATGATGAACCGGAATACCAAAGCTTCGTCAACTTCGTGATGAATAAAATAAATACACAGCATACCGGGCTGGAACTGGCGCTTAACTATGATGTGACGAGAATGATCTCCTGGAATATTGCTATGGCACTAGGGCAGTCGTTTTATACCAACAAGCCCCTTGTGCAGGTGTATAACGATAATGATACGGCTGTCCGGCCAGGTGCAAAGGAAGTATTTATCAAAAACTATTACCTGGGTGTTGGCCCGCAGAGTGCTTACACTACGGGGCTTACCTACAACAGTAAACGCTATTGGTACCTGCGTATGAATGCCAATTATATCGACAGGAATTATGTGGCGGTAAACCCCGCAAGAAGAAGTGTGGAAGCTGCTGAATTTATAGTGCAGGACGATCCGGCATTTTTAAAAATATTCGGCCAGGAAAAATTGCCGGCAGCTTTTACACTTGATGTTTCAGTGGGGAAATCATTACGCCTGAATAAGATCGACAAAAGAATCAGGCGCAGTACAACATTGTACCTCAATCTCGGATTGAACAATGTATTGAACAAACAGGATATAAAAGTGATGGGCTATGAGCAGTTGCGCTATGACTTTTCCAACAACAACCCCGGAAAATTTCCGTCAAAATATAGCTATGCCTTTGGAAGAACTTTTTTCGCTAACCTGAGTATCAAATTCTGAGTATGATTATGCTTATGTACCGTGTTCTTTTCCTGGGTATTCTTTTACTATGCGGTGGCTGTGTCAAACAACGCTTTACAGTACCGGCAGATACGCAGGGCATAGATACAGAGGTCCCGGAATACCGGACGATCGCCGAACTGAGGTCCGGTATGGGTAACAGCGGAGGGAAAATCATGGAGAACATACTGATATCGGGTGTTGTGATTGCGGATGACCGGCAGGGCAATCTCTACAAACAGGTCATTATAGACGATGGCACCGGGGCCATACCTGTGCTATTAGATGCCTACAACCTGTACAATGACTTCCCGGCAGGCAGAAAAATCAGTATCAGATGCAAGAACCTATACACCCGCTTTTACTATAAACTACCTCAGTTGGGTTTTGAACCTGATAATAAAGGCAACCTTACAGCAATACCTTATTATCTCTGGGACCAATACCTGCTGAAGGGGAGTAGTAACCATGTAATTCCGCTGACCCGGGTATTGCTGGCGGATATAAAGAAAGCAGTCCCCGAATTGTATAATAGGTTGGTGCTCCTGCAAGATGTACAATTCACGGACACAGGTTTGACGCAGTATGCACAGCCTGCAGCACTGGCAGGCGCTACATCGGTGCAGCTGATGGATTGCGACAGTAATACAATACAGATCAGGACAAGCGCTTATAGTAGTTTTCAATCGATAAGGCCTCCGCAGGGCAA
>DATJDO010000101.1:0-6812 GCA_035497375.1 Chitinophagaceae bacterium
ATCGCACTGGCCTGCATACCGCTGCGCTTTATCAACACCATCTCCGGTGATACTATTATGTGCGAGCGCTGGACCGACACGGCGGGCACCTATGCCTGCAATATTCCTTTCGGTACTTATGAGCTGACACCATTGATCGGCGACTTCACATCAGGAGATACATTGACCCCTACCTGCCCTGCAAGTGGTACTAGTACCATTACGGTAAGTAGCGGAGGTGTTATCAGTGATTTTGCTTTCGAATGTGCAAAGACGGATTATTTCGATGCTTTTATAAATGCATCTGCCAATGGTTTCGTTCCGGGCGATACATCGCTGCTTACCATTTGGTCTGGCGATTGGTTCAAAGGCTTCCGCAACTCCTGCTTTGCCCGCAGTACCACCATCACGCTGACCCTAGACCCTGACCTGAGCTACGTATCTTCTTATGATGGTACTGCCCCGACAAGCGTATCCGGCTCCGTCATCACCTGGGCACTAACGGGCGCCAACCTCAACAATTTCAGGAGCAGGATCAAAGTGGCTACAGCCACCTCTGTAAAGCTGGGGGACACCTTGTGCAGTGTGGCGCATGTAGACACGGCTGTGGGTTTTCCCGATCCTGATCTTTCGAACAATACACACCACTATTGCCGGTTAGCCGGCGTTTCTTCCGATCCGAATATGAAAGAAGTAAACCCGGCGGGCAAAGGCAGCGCAGGCTTTATAGCGGCTAATGTACCGATGACCTACACCATCCATTTTCAGAATACCGGTACCGCACCCGCAAGAGGCATCACCGTCATCGATACCTTACCGGCTACCCTGGATGCAGCTTCTTTTCACCTGCTGAGCAGCACGCACAATTGCTTGCTGTACAAAGATGGTCCGGTGCTGCGCTTCCGCTTCAACGATATCTACCTGCCCGATAGCGGTACCGACTACTACGGCAGTATGGGCTCTGTTACCTATGCCATCAGGCAGGCACCCGGCCTGGTACCCGGCGACGAGATCAAAAACCGCGCTGCTATTTACTTCGACTACAACGAGGCCATCATTACCAATTATACCCTCAACACCATCGAGTTCCCTACACGCATAGCAGCCGGCGATGCTGTGAAAGCCCGCATCTTCCCCAACCCCGCACATACAGAGATCAATATTGAATGCGGTACCGATTGCTCGGCAAGCATTACCGATATGCTGGGCCGTATCGTAGTGCCCCGGCAAAGCTCGCCTGCCAGGCAGCTAACAATTCCCGTCATCAATATTCCGGCAGGCCTTTACCTGCTGCAGATCAGCGACGATAAAGGAAACCGGCAGAATAGTAAAATTGTAGTAAGACATTGATGTATCATCAGAGACCTATAAGGCTTCAAAAACCTTAGAAAGTCTTTTAGATTTTCCGCCCTGCTACTCTTCTCCCTATATTACCTAATCAATAAACTTGGGGATTTAAATACTCCTCCCTTTTAATACAAAAAAACACAACACATTAATAGGCACTTCGCCCCCTGACTACGAGGAGGATATTGTAAGTTGTTTTTTTGTTTTGTATTTTTCGTAAATGAAAATATTTACAGTTTCCGTATTTACAATTATTCTTTTCTCTTGCAAGAAAGACTATCAATGCGAATGTACTTATACTGATAAGAGGGGCCACCATATGGGTTCTCAAACCACTTTATTGCAGGATATAAAAAAAGAAGAAGCGAAAATAGAATGCAATAAGCTTGCATCAGATCGTAGACCTTCTCTGATAGGCAGTTGTATTTTGAATCCTAAATAGAATGCCAGTCAAACAAAAAAAGCACCCTCGCCAAAGGGTGCAGGTAACGTCAAGCCTTAAGTTCGCCAATATCATATCCTGATTTAAGTATGCTTGCTCTGTCTCTTTCCCATTTCGCTTCGTAAGTATCGCCAGCATCAATCCTAGACTGTAGTTCCCCGATACTGTGAGCAGCCAATATAAATGGCCCACGATGGCAATGGTCGGCTAAATAAACACGTGTTCTGTCTTCTGAAACAGCTTCAAGTCGAATTACATACTTTACATCAAACCATCGTTCCATGTAAGCCTTTGCTATGTACTCCGTAAACTCTATAATATGTCTTGGCATTTTGGGTATCAATTTTGTCCGATCAAAATAAAAGCCTAGGCGCAATGCCGAGGCTCCATTAACAAGGATGTGGGAAAGTTTTTCACCCTTGTTGGTACGAGGCGCAGCCCCGTGCAGCGCTACGAACAAACCGCAGCTGTGCAACTACCCATTTCCCCGGGTGCACCTGCAGTTGCCATAGCTGTACCTACCATTTGCATAGGTGTACCTGCAAATCCGACAGGTGTTCCTATGCGCGGCATAGGTGTACCTGCATTTTACCTACCTGCACCTGCAAGCCTGACAGGAACACCTACAGTTTGTGTAGGTGTACCTACCTCATCCGTAGGTGTACCTGCTGAAAGCATAAGTCGACCTGCAGGCTTGACAGGTGTACCTGCATACCTGGCAGGTGCACCTGTAGTTTTAGTAGCTCCACCTGCTGCAAGCCAAAGAACCGCATCTTCTACCCAAACAAAAAAGCGGCAGCCCCCTGTGAGGGGCTGCCGCTTCAACATGCAGCATATGCTTACTCCTGTGGTGGTGTAGGGGTATTGCGCTGGCCAAACCTGCTGTTCCAGTCATCTACCTCGCGCATGGCCAGATCCAGCGAGCCATTGTTGTTGCGGCTGATCTGCAGCGCTGAGGCATAGTCGTCTGCCATCTTCATGATGTCTATACTGTTGGCCAGTTGGGTTTCCGCTACGATCTCCATCAGCCTCAGCAGCGCTTGCCGCAGCTCCTCCAGCTTACCATCGTAGGTCAGCTTGCCCGCCAGGTCTGCCGGGTTGTGCTCGCGGGGCAGACTGTTGATATTATTGCTGGCTATCTGGCTGATGAGGCGCACCAGGCCCTCGCGGCCCGACGCCATTGTGCGGCCGCTCTTCTTCTGCTCCTCAGTAAGGTTTACCTTGTATTGCTCCAGGCTGTTGGCATTGGCCTGCATATTGGCCCGTATGCCATCTATGGTAGATACGGGTATTTCGGTAACGATTAATTTCGACATGATGTTGGTTTTTTAAAAGTGAAATAATACCCTAAGAAACGCATTTTTTAGATATTATTCTATGTTCATGCTTGTTTTTTTCATCAGCAATCAACAGGAAGGGGCTCCCCGCCGGGGCAAAAGAATACCGCTCCCGCAGCACGAATTCAGGCGCGTATAGCGGTCCAATATGCCGTGACAACAGATAAAACCTTACATTTATACCCGATATATATCTGCCAGTATATGAACCTGCGACTAAAGAAAGAGGAGAAGATAAAGCTGCTGGGCGCCGACAGCGTGTACGACATTATGCAGCGCGTGCTGCTGCGCGAGAGCCTTATAGACCGCAAGCGCGAGCACTTCTGGACCCTCTGTATGGACAATGCCAACCGCCTGCTCAATATAGAGCTCGTGAGCATGGGCACCGCCACCGCCACACTGGTAGAGCCTATGGAGGTACTCAGTGTGCCCCTGCAAAAGCACGCGGTAAAGCTGATACTGGTGCACAACCACCCCAGCGGCGAACTGCAGCCCAGCGCGGCCGACAAGGATATCACAGACAACCTGATACAGGCAGCCCGTATCGTCAAACTGTCCGTACTGGACCACCTCATCATCAGCGAAAAGGCCTACTACAGCTTTGCCGAAACCGGCCTGATGACCGAACTGTTCCAAAGCCTGAAATATGTACCGCTCTACGAACTCAAAAAACGGTTTGAACAAGTAGGTAAGGAAATTGGCAATGAAGAAGGTAGGCTAGAAGAAAGAAAAGTGATTGCGCGCCAAATGAAGAAAGCAGGTTACACCAATGAGGCTATTATACATCTCACAGGCCTGAGCAAGACTGTGGTGGCGAGGTTGAAGGGGGAGTAAATTATATATTCAATGACTGATATTAAGCTTTTTGGCCAGTTTTACAATGACGCTCTTAAATTAAGAGCAGTAGTGATGACTATTCCTGCTATTGGACCTTACCTAGACCTATACTTTAGCGACAAAGGCCAAAAGTATGCTCAAGAAAGAATAGATTATTTACTTGATAGTTTGCAAACTGAAATGCAGGAAGTTCAAGATCATCTGCTAAATAAGGAAATGCTTGATTCTGAAGAAGGTTTTGACTTAATGCAAAAAACCTTCAGTGCAACAGTACGAACAAGGCAAAAAACTAAAATAGCTGTGTTTGCAAAAATTCTAAAAGGAGCCTTTACTACAAAGTCTGAAACTCATGATCCTGAATTATACCTTAGGATTGTAGAAGAGTTGTCTGAAAGGGAGCTGGAAATTGCATTCTTGTTATACAGTGAAAAACAAAAAATTAAAACAGATCTATCCGATCTCGAAAAACAAGAAAGCGGAAATGATGCGCATTGGTTATCGAAAAAATTCCCAGCGTATACAAAAGAGGAAGTTGAATATTGTTTACCTCGTATTGAAAAAACAAGGCTATTTAAAGAAGTTGTTGGTTCATTTATTGGATATGGTGGCGGGAATTATAACCCTACAACTCTCTTTTCTAATTTTCAAAATTATATTGAATTGAATAAATGATACGTAGCAAATTTTCCGCCTTTGTTGGTATGAGGCGCAGCCCGCGTGGAGCCTACCAACAAACGGTGCTACCCCACCCCCTATCCTCCCGCTATGGCGGGACAGGCCCTCCAAGGAGAAAAGGCACTCACGACACCAGCCCAAACGCTGTCATCCTGAATGCAGCGCAGCGGAATGAAGGATCTATACGCTACCCCACCCAAAGCCTTATATAGAGATGTCTCCTTCGTCGGCATGACAGCGTGTGGATTTGCCCCGCTGTCCCGGATGTTCCGAAGGGCATCCGGGACGAAGAATAATGCAGGATCTGCGATCCTGCGATAAGCTTCCCTCGCCTTTGCCGCTATGAGCCGCCGCTGTATAAGCTCACGATACACCGTTTGTAAAAAAAAAGCACCTCCTTGCGGAAGGTGCTTCAGATAAAGGCTGCACACAATCATTACAATACCGTCAGGTACACGGAAGTGCCCGATTTGACATAGTCGATCCTTATCGGCGCGCCGCTCATAAAGTAGTTGCCGAATATGCTGCCGGAGGCCGGTGGCGGCAGTGTACACAGATCCAGGTGGTAGGTACCGAGGTAGGGTCCGGGAAAGGGGATGGAGCCCTGGATAAATACCACGAAGTTGATCTCACTGGTGGGCGGTGTGGTGGGCGATATCCATATAGAAGGGCTGGCCGTGGCGTTCATATTGAGCCAGGTGGGCGATGCGGGCAGTGTCCACGGGTGGCTGGAGTTGTTTTGAATACAGGTAGCGTTGCCACCATAAAATTGAGCCGCGGGCGTATAAGTGGTAATACCGTTGTAGTTGACGTAAACGTCTGTGTACTGTGCCTTTGCAGCGAAGGAGGCTACAATGATGGCAAAAAGCGTAAATAATTTTTTCATAATATATGTAAACCGCCTGGTTAATGCGGTACTTTAAACCTAAGTATTTTTTCACATCCTTAATAGTATATCTTACCATCGGTTGCTTTCTTTTCTGAACGGTCGTTTAACACTCATGAACGGGAAAAGTCCGGTACTGAAGGGTCTCTGTAGCCTGACTCAAATCGACCCCGGGAATTCCGCCTTTGTTGGTATGAGGCGCGGCCCGCGTGGGGCCTACCAACAAACCGTGCCACCCACCCCTAACCTCTCCAAGGAGGGGAAGCACTCAAGACACCAGCCCAAACGCTGTCATCCTGAATGCAGCGAAGCGGAGTGAAGGATCTATACGTTACCCCACCCAAAGCCTTATATAGAGATGCCTCCTATCGTCGGCATGACAGCGTGTGGCATAAGATACCATCTACGCCCGATGTAGAGGTACCTTCCCGCTTATAGCGAAACAAGCTCTTTCGCGGCAGGGCAGCACGTGGAATAATGTCTCCGCCCAAGCCCTATAAGGTTTCAAAAACCTTATAGGGCTTTCCCCAAAAAATTGGAATTTTTCGCTTACTTTTGCGCCTCGGGCGTTGAGCCCGATTTTTGTACCTGCTACTCTGCAAGGCCGATCAGCTCAGCGCGCGAATATAACTTTTCATTTATATATTTATTTCCAGCAAATGCCGCGCGACAATTCCATTAAAAGTGTACTCATCATCGGTTCCGGCCCCATCATTATCGGCCAGGCCTGCGAATTTGACTATTCAGGCTCCCAGGCTGCACGCAGTCTGCGTGAAGAAGGGATCAAGACCATCCTGATCAACTCCAACCCCGCAACGATCATGACCGACCCCATCGTTGCAGATAAGGTGTACCTGCTGCCGCTGACGGCCGAAAGTATCGAAAAGATACTGGAGGAAAACGACATCGATGCCGTACTGCCCACCATGGGCGGGCAGACTGCCCTCAACCTGTGTAAGGAAGTGGATGAGCTGGGCCTCTGGGAGAAGTTCAACGTGCGCCTCATCGGGGTAGACATCAAAGCCATCGATAAGGCCGAAGACCGCGATCTGTTCCGCAACTGGATGATCGAAATGGGTATACAGGTAGCCCCGGCCAGGGTGGCCAACTCCATGCTGGAAGGCAAGGAATTTGCACAAGAGATCGGTATTCCCCTGGTGATCCGCCCCTCCTTTACCCTGGGTGGTACCGGCGGCGGATTCGTAAAGCATAAAGATGAGCTGGAAGCAGCACTGGAAGCGGGCCTGAAAGCCTCTCCGATACATGAGGTGCTGGTAGAGAAAGCGGTACTGGGCTGGAAAGAATTTGA
>DATJDO010000102.1:0-8400 GCA_035497375.1 Chitinophagaceae bacterium
TTAACCAAAACGGTACTGTGATTCCACCCAACTTTAAGAATGACTGTGTGACCAATCCTCCGCAAACCTGCCTGAACCGTATTGTTTTTGAGAAAGAGTATGTGTTGGACAACAACGCTACAGGATACAAAGTGATCTACCAGCGTTGCTGCCGTAATGGGTCTATCCTGAACATTATAGATCCCAGCAACAGTGGTGCTACCTATTCCTGTGAGATTCCAGCCGCAACGGCAGCTCCATGCAACAACAGTGCTGTGTTCAGGAACTTCCCTCCCCAGATCATCTGTATCAACAATCCCCTGATTTACGATCACAGTGCGACTGATCCGGATGGAGATTCGCTGAGCTACGAATTCTGCCAGGCCTACAACGGGGGAGCCTCTAACAATCCCAGGCCTATTCCGGTAGAAGTCATGGAGCCGTTGATCTACCAGGGGCCTTATTCTTATTCCCGCCCTATGGGTGGAAATCCCCGTATACAGATCAATGCCAAAACAGGTATGATTACCGGTACGCCAAACCTGCAGGGCCGCTTTGTGGTCTCTGTGTGCTGTCATGAATGGCGCAATGGTGTCCGCATCAACACAACCACACGCGAATTCCAGTTTGTGGTGACCAATTGCTCCAAAGCAGTGATCGCAGATATCCCGCAATACTCGACTGAGTACAATACCTATATCGTTAACTGTATGGACTATACCGTTTCGTTTGACAACCTCAGCCGTGGTGCGACAACGTATTACTGGGACTTTGGCGTCAGGACTACGGAGGCAGATACATCGACAGCATTTCAGCCCACTTATACCTATCCTGATTCGGGTACCTATGTTGTCACGCTGATCGTCAACAAAGGCACCACCTGCTCCGACAGTATCTCCAGGTTTGTAAAGGTGTACCCTAAACTAAAGGTTAGCTTCGACTCCAAGCTGGTAGCCTGTCCGGGCGATACTATTGATTTTCTGGACCGGACTTCCTCGTCTTACGACCTTTCCAGCTGGCAGTGGAATTTTAATGATTTTACAAAGGTTGATACCAACCAAAACACACGGCATGCCTTCCAATACGGGGGATTATACAACGTAGGGCTGATTGTACAAAATACACAGGGTTGTGTAGATACGCTGTTCAGGAAAATTCTCATCGATCCTTTTCTACCGTTTATCGGGAAGGACACCACCATTGTAAAAGGAGAGCGCATCTACTTTAATATACCCAGCGGCTCCAATTTTCAATGGATGCCCGTCACTTACTTGTCTAACCCTTCCATTGCCAATCCTGTAGGGTATTTTACAGATGAGGGCAGATTTGTCTACACCGTAACGGCGCGCAATCCTGAAACCAATTGTACGGCAACGGACAGCTTTATTGTTACGGTCATCAGTAACGGATTCCTGGCTATACCGAACGCTTTTACACCCAACGGAGATGGTGTTAACGACCGTTTCAGACCCTTGTATGTAGGCTATGAGAGCATCAGCGCCTTCCGTATTTATAACCGATACGGAGAAGAAGTATTTGTTTCCCAAAGCATGGAAGACTCATGGGACGGAACCTTTAATGGCCAGGAACAGGAAGTAGGTGTGTACTACTGGCTCATACAGGCAAAAGACCGGTTTGGCCAACAGGTGGAAGATAAGGGGGACGTTAGCCTGCTTCGGTAAAACATTGTCCCCTTGCCTTTAGGTTTTCTTTATCACTACCCTGCAGGTAACACGTTGTAACAGTATTTATCGCAGAGACCTGCCTAATTTTGTATTCTAAATTTTATAGTGATGAGTACAAAAAAAGTACAGCAGGTCTTAGCTCCGCCACCGGCACATATGGTTGGTGATGGCTTCAGGGTTCATAACTTTTTCCCCAGCGGGTACAACATCAGCAACAGGAGGATGAGTCCTTTCTTTATGCTGGACTATAACTCCAAAATAGAGTTTTCTCCGCGTGAGATACCCAGAGGTGTAGGAGTGCATCCGCACCGCGGCTTTGAGACGGTCACTATTGCCTACCACGGGAAAGTGGCGCATGGCGACAGCTATGGTAACAGCGGTGTGATCGGGGAAGGAGAGGTGCAATGGATGACCGCAGCGTCCGGTATTCTGCATAAAGAGTACCACGAAGAAGAATTCAGCAAAACCGGTGGTCTGTTCCAGATGGTGCAGCTGTGGGTCAATCTGCCAGCCAAGGATAAGATGAGCACGCCGAAGTACCAGGGCATCACGAAGGAAATGATGGGTAGGTATGAATTGCCTGATGGTAAAGGAGGCGTAGAAATCATTGCCGGATCATACGAAGGTGTCCAGGGCCCGGCTTTTACATTTACCCCTATACAGATGTACAATCTGCGTCTGCACAAAGGAGCCAGCCTTACACTTGATTTTCCGGAAACGGACAATACCGGCTTGCTGATGATCGAAGGCCGTGCCTTGGTCAATGAGGATACAGTCCAACAGGATCATTTTGCACTGATGGCCAATGAAGGGACAAGCTTTACTGTTGAAGCGCTGGAAGATGCGATCATCCTGGTGCTCAGCGGTACACCGATCAATGAGCCGATCGCAAACTATGGCCCTTTTCTGATGAATACGACAGAGGAGCTACAGGAAGCCATTAAAGATTTCAATACCGGTAAGTTCGGAACATTAGAGGATTAATGATCCTCAGACCTATAAGGTTTTTAAAACCTTATAGGTCTTTCAAAAATATTTTAGCGATAGGGTTGCCCGGCAATCCATCCCACTATGGACTTACGCTGTCCTGAGGTAACGGGCAGTACGCGGTGGATCGCATAAGAAGGGAAAATGATCGCAGTGCCTTTTGTTTTTGGAGCACTGATAGCTTTGTGGTTGATCATAAACTGCAGGTCCCCCCCTTCATATTCCTCTTCATCCGAAAGCTGTACCGAAATGCTGAGTTTACGGTTGGAGATAGCTCCGGCACCATAGTCCATATGCCATTCGAAGAAATCTTCGGGCCCATAGCTTGCCAGTTGCAGCTGCGTCTGGAAACCCGTAATGTCAAATTTGAACCGGTTCGTGTTGATTTGTATACAGGCGGTCGCCAGTTTATCATAGATCCACTCGTTTTCTTTTGCACCGTCAATAAACATAATCCTCGATTTGCGAATCTCTTCGTCATCGATGGCCTGCCCGTTTTTACTGATCCGTGCGTCGATCACGGCCTCATCCTGCCACAGGTTTTTTACTCTTTCTACCTCAGCTTCGGTAAAATAATTGCTCAGCCATACATAGTCTACCAGGTCGGGGTTCAGATCCTTACGCTTGACGTTTTGAGGCTGTTTGAATGTTTTGAAAATGGCCATGATTGATAGGTGGAATAAGATTTTGAACGAAATTCTGAAATTCTGATGAGAAACTAAATGAATGTATGAAATTATAGGTAAAATATGTTCCCGAGGGGAATTGTGGAAAAGAAAGGAACTGTTTCCCGCCATATTTTGCGTTATTTTGTAGTCTTTTCCGAAGATCAAAACTGTGCTGTCCGATGAAGTTTTCCCACCTGCATAACCATACCCAATATTCCCTCCTCGACGGTGCTTCGAGTATTTCAAGGCTCTTTGCCAAAGCAGAGAAGGATGAAATGCCGGCGGTTGCGATCACGGATCACGGGAATATGTTCGGTGTGTTCGACTTTGTAGCACAGGCCTGGAAGAAAACCAAGGTGGTTGGTAAAACAGAGGATGGAAAGGACATTCTGGAACCGGTGGTGAAGCCTGTAGTCGGCTGTGAATTTTATATGGTGGAAAACAGGCACAAACGCCAGTTTACCAAAGAAGAAAAAGATAAACGGTATCACCAGCTGCTGCTGGCCAAAGATGAGGTGGGCTACCGCAACCTGGTGAAACTTTGTTCGCTGGGTTATATGGAAGGCCTGTATGGTAAGTATCCCAGGATAGACAAGGAAATATTATTGCAGCACCATGAAGGACTAATTGCTACTACCTGTTGCCTGGGTGCAGAAGTGCCGCGGGCTATCCTGGAAAAAGGAGAGGAAGAAGGCGAGAAGGTATTCAAATGGTGGCTGGACCTTTTTGGCGACGATTACTATGTAGAATTTCAGCGGCATGAAATCCCGGAGCAGATCAAGGTCAACGAAGTATTGGTAAAGTTTGCGCGGAAGTATCGTGTGCCTATTATTGCCTCCAATGATTCCCACTATGTGGATGTGGAGGATTACAATGCCCACGACATCCTACTCTGTATCAACACGGGCGAAAAGCAGGCTACCGAAAAAATGAAGGATTTCGGTGATGATGATAACGGCAGCCGCAACAGGCGTTTTGCTTTTTATAACGACCAGTTCTATTTCAAGACAACGGACGAAATGTCCAACCTGTTCCACGATCTGCCTGAAGCCATCGACAATACCGGCCTGATCGTCGATAAGATCAAGCCGCTGAAGCTGGAGCGCGATATCCTGCTACCGCACTTTAAAGTGCCGGGAAAATTCAATGACGACCAGGACGCTTACCTGGAGCATATTACATGGGAAGGGGCGCGAGAACGGTATAAGGAGATCACAGCCGAGGTGGAAGAGCGACTGAAGTTCGAACTGTTTACGATCCGTACGATGGGTTTTGCCGGTTACTTCCTGATTGTATCCGATTTTATCAAAGCCGGCCGCGATATGGGTGTATTCATTGGGCCCGGCCGTGGTTCGGCAGCAGGTTCGGCGGTCGCTTACTGTATCGGCATTACCAATATAGACCCTATTAAATATAACCTGCTGTTTGAGCGTTTCCTGAACCCCGACCGTAAGTCGATGCCGGATATCGATACCGATTTCGACGACTCCGGGCGACAAAAGGTGATCGACTATGTTGTCGATAAATACGGGAAGAACCAGGTGGCGCATATCGTCACTTATGGTACGATGGCTGCCAAGAGTAGCATTAAGGATGTGGCCCGTGTGATGGACCTGCCTTTGCCTGAGGCGAATGCACTGGCCAAATTGGTCCCGGAGCGCCCGGGTATTTCCCTGAAGCGTATCCTGCATGCACCCATTGACCATTCTACAGCACAGGAAAAAAGCCTGAAAGATAAAGAAGACCTGCGCGAAGAAGACCTGGTGCTGGTGCGCCAGCTGCGTGAAATCTATGAAGACGATAGCCTGGCGACCTCTGCTATCCTGCACGAGGCGGAAAAACTGGAAGGCTCTGTACGCAATACAGGTATCCATGCGGCAGGGATTATCATTGCCCCCAGCGACCTGAGCAACTTACTACCGGTGAGTGCCTCAAAAGAGGTCAACTTGCTGATTACCCAATATGAGGGTACCGTGATCGAAAATGCAGGTGTGATCAAGATGGACTTCCTGGGCCTGAAAACCCTGTCTATCCTGAAAGATGCATTGGAGTTGATCAAACTGAACTACGACCTTGAAATAGATATTGACAATATACCCCTGGACGATCTTAAAACATACGAACTCTATCAGCGTGGAGAAACGAATGCGACGTTCCAGTTTGAGAGTCCCGGCATGCAGAAGCATTTGCGCGACCTGAAACCGGATAAGTTTGCCGACCTCATCGCGATGAACGCCCTGTACCGCCCGGGGCCGATCCAGTACATTCCGAACTTTATCAAGCGGAAGCATGGCCTGGAAGAGATCAGCTATGACCTCCCGGAAATGGAGGAATACCTGGCCGACACTTATGGAATTACGGTATACCAGGAGCAGGTGATGTTGCTGTCGCAGAAACTGGCCGGCTTTTCGAAAGGAGATGCGGATGTATTGAGGAAAGCCATGGGTAAAAAGGATCGTAAGACCCTGGATAAAATGAAGAGCAAGTTTATGGACGGCGCCGCAGCAAAAGGCCTGGCTGCAGACAAGCTCGAAAAGGTCTGGACAGACTGGGAAGCCTTCGCGCAATATGCCTTCAATAAGTCGCACTCTACCTGTTATGCGCTTGTTGCGTACCAGACGGCTTACCTGAAGGCGCATTATCCTTCAGAATACATGGCCGCGGTACTGAACAATGCGAACAGTATCGACAAGATCACTTTTTTCATGGAAGAGTGCCGCAGTATGGGCCTTAAGGTTCTGGGGCCGGATGTAAACGAATCGTTGAAGGGTTTTGCGGTAAATAAGGAAGGAGTAGTGCGTTTCGGTATGGGCGCTATCAAGGGCGTAGGTGAAGCGGCTGTGGAAGATATCCTCGCTGAACGTAAAAACGGCGGGGCTTTCGGCTCTGTATTCGACCTGGTAAAAAGGGTGAACCAGCGGACTGTGAATAAAAAATCAATTGAGAATATTGTATTGGCCGGCGGCTTTGATAGCTTTAAAGAAATGCATCGTGCACAATATTTTTACACCCCACCAGGTGAGGTGGCCAACAACCTGGAGAAGATCATCCGCTTTGGCAACCAGTACCAGGCTGATGCGCAGATGAATACAAACAGTCTGTTCGGAGCAATGCAAATGCCGGAAGTAAAACCACCGGATATCCCGAATTGCACGCCCTGGTTGTTGCCTGAATTGCTGGAAAAAGAAAAGGAAGTAGTGGGTATCTATCTCAGCGCCCATCCCCTCGATGGCTATAAGTTTGAAATGGAAAACTACGGCTTCTCGCCGATCAATGACCTGGAAAACCGGAAGAACAGGGTGGTGCGGATTGCAGGCTTTGTATCTGACGCCCGGGAACTTTACACCAAGAAAGGCGATCTTTATGGTCGTTGTGTGCTAAACGATTACAGCGGGAAGATGGAACTGACTTTCTGGAAGGAGAACTTTGTCAAGTTCGGCGATTACCTGAAGGACGGACAAAAGATCATGATCACCGGGAAGTATGCCGAAATGCGCTTCCGACCGGGTGTATGGGAGTTTGAAGTGCAGAGTATTGTGCTGCTGGAACAGGTGCGCCGAATGCTGACTAAAAAGATATCGATGCGCATGCCTTTGCATAAACTTGACCCTGAAACGGTTCGCTTTTTCGCTGAAAACCTGCAGAGTAATCCGGGTACTACCGAGTTCACTTTTCAGGTAGCCGATCTGACGACGATGCAAAGTGTAGGTTTACGCAGCAGCGCGGCAAAGATCCAGCTGAATGATGAACTGGTGCAATACCTGAACGAGCATGATTACATTGAGTATTCGGTGGAGGTGAATTAATGAAGAATGATTAATGAGTGATTGTCGAATTAACTCATTGTCTTCATTTTCAAATCGATATTGCAGGATAATTAAATTGACTAATTGTCTAACTGCCTAAAGTGTGTACAAACTGTTGATAATAACAAAAGCTAATGCTAATATTTGCGAAATGCCAGGCGTTACAATGCGCAAAAGACCTAATTTTGTTTTCCTAAATTTCATTTTAAAAATAAAAACACATAACAATGGCAGCTGTATATACTGATGCAAATTTTGAAACCGAAGTATTGAATGCCGACCGTCTTTCGGTTGTAGATTTCTGGGCTCCATGGTGCGGACCCTGCCTGGCTTTGGGCCCTACAATCGATTCGCTGAGCAAAGAGTATGAAGGAAAGATCAATGTTGGTAAAGTGAATGTGGATGAGAATCCTAACCTTTCCATCAACTATGGTGTGACCAGCATCCCCTGCGTTCTGTTCATCAAAAACGGACAGGTGGTAGACAAACAAGTCGGCGCTGCTCCGAAATCTGCATATGATAAGAAAATCCAGCAACACTTATCATAAGGAACATTCTTTATGCTAAAAAAACAAGCCGTTCTACTTCAATAGAACGGCTTGCTTTTTTTAATGAGTAAATTAATTATCTGAAAATTGTCACCCCGGCAGGATTCAGCAGTTTGCCCAGGGAGTCTTTTATGCGTGTGGTGTCTGCCGCGGGAATCTTCATGGATTGGACCACATAGAAGGTAGCGGAATCTTTGTTGACAACACTGACCGGATAGCCGTAGGAAACCAGTTGCTTTTCTTTCTTTTGTGCCTGTGCCAGTGTTTTGTACTCTTTGATGATAAATTTGTATTCGGGTGTATCTGAGGTTGAAACTGTGGTATTGGCAGCTAATGCGGCACTATCTGCTACCGGTTGTTCCAGGGGTACTTCCACTACCTCCGGCTGTGTTTGTTCCACCTTTACCTGCGGTTGCTGTTGCTTCATGAAATAATTGATGCTCCAGCCCAGGATACTACCGCCGATAATGATTACCACGCCCCAGAACGCAATAATGTTCCAGTTCACAGACCGCTGTTTGTTGTAATTGTTATAGTTCGTATAGCTTTCGTAGGGCTTCTGTTCACCTGCCGGCAAAGGTTTTTCCTCGGCTTTGGGTGGGGTGGCTACGGGAAAGATAATGCCTTTGTCCGGCATGCTGAAAGCGGGGTCCAGTTCAAAGCCGATACGGTTGTTGTGCATGAAATATTTGCCAATAGAAGGGATCGGTACATTACCGCCTTCGGC
>DATJDO010000103.1:0-2800 GCA_035497375.1 Chitinophagaceae bacterium
TACTTTTGAACGATTCTGCCTGCTGGCGTTTGGCCTGGTAGAAATGTTCTTTGGCTGCAATAAACCTGTTCCAAAGTGTATTGGTATGTTCTGCCGGAACCGAGCCTATTGTTTTCCATTCTTCCATCAGTTCGTTGAAAGCATTGGCTGTAATACTCCAATCTGTGCTGTCTTTGATGGCTTCGGCTTTTTGTGCAATAGCTTCCTTTTTTGCAAAGTTCTCGTCCTGCTGTACTCTGATCTGGTCGGTATGTACTTTCTTACGGTCGTAAAAATTGTTTTTGGCTGCAATGAATCTTTCCCAGAGCGCGTCGTTCTTTTCCTGTATGGTGCGGCCTGTCTTTTTCCATTCATCCATCAACTGTTTGAACACTTCCGTACTTTCTTTCCAGTTTTCTGAGTCGGCATGGGCTTCTGCTTTTTCAACGATTTCCATTTTCAGATCCAGGTTTTGCAGCATTTCATTACCCACTTCTTCCTGGTGCATACGCTTGTCTTCAAAAAACTTGTTCTTTACGGTCTCGAGTTTTTCCCAGAGTGCTTCATTTCTCTTTTTATCAACAAAACCCACTGTTTTCCATTGATCGGTAATGTCCCTGAACTTTTGGGTCAGTTCTTTCCAGTTGTTGTTGGTTACCGCCAGACCTTCGGCTTCTGCGAGGAGTGCCTGCTTGGCTTTATAGTTCTGATCTACAAGTACGTCGATCTCTTTTTCAAACTGACCGACAGTATCAAGTAAGGCGCTTATATTGCCTACTGCGTTGGACTGGCCGATCTGCTCTTTTAAGCGGGACAATCTGGCAATCATTTTCGTTTTATCTTCAGTGCTTTCCCACTCTTTTTTCAGATCATCAGCCTGTCTGCTGAGCTCCTTGTACTTTTCTGCCAGATGCTGCAATACTGTATCACCTGTTACGGGATTCAACACGGAAACCACCTTTTCGGTAAAAGGGGCAACTGTCAGTGACCCGTTGTCGTCCAGATGGCAAAATTCTTTGCCGTCAAAAGATGTTGAGTTCCACCATTGTTTCAAATTGTCTGTAGCGGCCGCGTTTTGGTTTGGTGTATCCATAATATAAAAAGTAAAAGTATCGGGGTGTTGAAGGTAGGGATATTTTCTAAAAACGAAAACAGTCCTGCAACAGGTTTAGCAAAAAAAATATTGCCTCCGTCAGGGAGGCAATATCGGGAAATAAGGATATGACGTTGGTTTATCGTTTTGAGCCGAAGACTCTGCCGATGATATCGCTGCCTGTGCCCACAGGATCGAGTCGGATTTTCTTTTCTTCCTGTCCGATAGAGGTAAACAGGCCGCTCAGGGCACGTTCTGTAATGTAGCCGGTAAGGTCTGTATTGACTTTGTTTTTGATAATGGGTAATGAGTTATACGTTGAAAACACCTGTGTCCATGCCTGCTCTACGTTGTATTTACTCATGGATTTTGAGATAACGGGGCGGAAGGCCGCGGTAATCTGGGGTGTGGTGCGGGTTCTCAGCAGGTTGGTTGCAGCATTGTCTCCGCCGTTCAGGATCGAAAGACCGTCCTGTATGGTAAAGGAAGTGATGGTATTGACCAGGATTGGAAGTGCCTGGGCAGAGGCATCTTCGGCAGCACGGTTCATAGACAGGATCGCTTTGTCCACTACATTGCCCATCCCGAACTGGCGCATTTTCGCTTCGATGGCGGCTACTTCTGGCGGCATCAGGATCTTGATCAGCTGATTGCCAAAGAAGCCATTTGTTGCAGAAAGATTTTTAGTGGCTGTCTGAGCGCCCAGCTTCAGGGCTTCGCGCAGGCCGCTTGCGATCTCATCATTACCCAGCAGGTTAGTAGAAACCGGTTGCTTCGAAGAGCCCGGAGATTGTGTCGTTTTCATGGAGCCGCTTTCGCTGGCTGCTTTTTTAGCCTTATTGAGGATGCCGTTGATACCCTGTGCGTTTGCAGCATAAGTTGCGGGAAGCAAGAGCAGGGCGGCGAAGATCTTTTTCATATCCTGTTTTTAGATTTTATTGGAACAAATATAGTGCCAAAACGGATTTATTTTATTTTTGCATGCCTCCACCGCCATTATTATCGTCATCTCCGGATTTTAAGTTGCCATCCCTTTCTTTTATTTCTTTTTTCTGGATGTCACCTGAAGGCTTTCTTTTTCCCCTTGAGTTATCCGGACGCCTGTTGTCAAATTCTGTTTTACCGAACTTGTAGGTAAAGGTGATGGTGGCAATCTGGGTTTCCCTGTCCCTGTAAATACGCTGGCCATACAGGGGAAGATTGTAGTTGGTCGTGTATTTCCGGGTATCGAAGATGTCGGTCACATTGAGTGTAACACTTGCTTTATTGTTCTTCAGGAAGCTGGCTTTCAGTGCGGCGTCGATCCAGTACACTTCCTGCCTTCTGCCCTGGGCTTCGGGTTTGGCACTTTCATAGTTGCCCATCACCTGGAAGGAAACCTGCTTCGTGATTTTGTAATTGGTATTCACTTTGCTGAACCAGCTGAAGCCGTCATTGCTTACACTGGGATCAATGTTGGCTCCATCGATTTTGTTTTGAAAAAAGTTGCCACTGATAGTAGCGTCCCAGGCTTTGGTGATTTGTGTTTTGGCAGTGAGCTCCAGGCCATAGGTACTGGCTGAGCTCAGATTCACCGGTTGGCTGAAGCTGGTTCCGTCAGCATAAGTTTTGGTAAAGTTCTGGATCAGGTTTTTCGTATGCTGGTAATAGACACTGGCCATGATACTGTTTCCTTTAGGTAGCTGCAGACTATAGGAGAATTCAAAATTGTCGATAAACTCCGGTTTC
>DATJDO010000104.1:0-10691 GCA_035497375.1 Chitinophagaceae bacterium
GTCGCCGATGCGTACCGGGAACTTCATCCTGTACACCGAGTTACAAGCTTTTATTTGCTCAAGGATTCCTTTTTCGAAGCGGGTATATACAGACGCTTTGTCAAAATTGCGCTCTACACCCTGAAAAAAACTGTACGTTCCTGACATGATTTGTTGCTGTTGTTTTTTTATAAATTAAATGGATTATTTTTTTGACTCTAATTTTTTAATTTTTCTTTCGAGATAGACCAGAAATACGAAAATTCCTGCAAATATAGTTGCTAAAACAAAAAACACAACGTATATTTTACCATCGCTGCGCATCCCTGTTGCCATATCCTGTGCCGCTGCTACGGAAGGCAATCCCAACCACAGCATCAGGCACGAAACAAGTGAAAAAATGTACTTCATATAATCGTGTATTATAATTAATTCCTGTAATCAAATTCCTGTTCATTGTGGCGGTGCTGTAGCAACAGTACCCTGCGCAGTAAAGAGGCCAGCCATACGCCAAAAAGAATCCAACCCAGCACGGCAGGATAAAAAACCAGGCGCATCCGGCTATCCAGGTCATAATTGCTGAATGCAGGGTTACCGCCATTGCCCGGGTGCAGGGAGTCGACCATGCGGGGTAATATAAAGATCAGCGGGATCATCAGGGCGAAAATGAAGATATTGTACACCGCGCTGACTTTTGCCCGTTTGTCTTCGTCTTTGATGCCGCTGCGCAGCACCCAGTAAGCAAAATAGGTCAGCATACACAGTGCAGTACCTAATTGTTTGGGGTCATTGCTCCAGGCCGCACCCCAGGTATACTGCGCCCATTCCATGCCGGTGAGCATGCCCAGTATGCTGAAGAAAATGCCGGTAGAAGCCAGTGTGGCAGAAGCGATATCGTCTTTGATGTCCCCGCTGCGCAGGTACACTACTGCGCGGTATGCCGACAGTGCAAAAAGCACGATCATCGTGAACCACATCGGAACGTGAAAATAAAGATTGCGTATGGTCTCGTTCAGGATTTCACGCGCCGGCACCGGGGCCAGAAGCCCGGCGGCCAATACATAAAATAAGAGAATAACACTAACTACTTTCCACCAGTTCCGGCGCATCAGCATTAAAAATTTCGCCAAAGGTAAAGGATAATATTGAGCGGTAACCGCTAATCTTTTATTTACCTGATGCCTGCACCCGGGTTTGCCTTACACTGCCATCCGGCAGGCTGGCACACAGCGTATAATTACCTGCAGCCAGGGGTGTACTCAGGTCCCAGGACAAAGCTGCAGCGGCTTCTGTATCCAGCCGCGCCACCAATTTCCCGCTGTTGTCGAATAATTCCAGCTGCACGATGCCCCTCACCTGAGTTCCCAGCCTGATAAACAGTTGCTTACCGAAGGGATTGGGGTATACGCTGAAAGATGCGGTCTCAAGTTCTCCGATCGCTGTCGGTTTTTCTTCAATCGTTACGCAAAGGCTGGCCGTACCGCAGTACTGGTCTGTCACTGTAACACAATAAGTGCCGGGGTCAAGCGATCCGGGATTCATCAGCGTTGAGGAATAGCCCCCGGGACCGGTCCAGCTGAAGGTATACGGAGCAAAGCCTCCGCTGACCAGCAGTGTGATCTTTCCTTCTTTTTTACCAGAAGCAGACGGCGTAGCAGAAGCTGTAAGGTCGGCAGCTCTTGCACCTGTTGCAAACAGGACACAACACATAACAGTAATAATGCATTTCATGATATACAATTTAAAAGGTAATTTCTTCAGATAAGGTGATCAGTTCCTTTACGGATAAAAAGCCGGCAGCCTGTATGGTTTCTTCCGGTATCGTGTACGTTTTGTAGTGATCATTATCCACGATCAGTATCTGCGGTTTTATTGCCTTGCCGCTCTTCACCTGGGTCAGCGTTCCGGCAGCTTCATCCAGCCGGTATACACTGCCTGTACCATCCACCACAGCAATAACGGCCCCGTGGACCGATACCAGGGAAAAGTAGGTGCTGAAATCGACAGGTATGGATACCGAAAGCGGCGTCCACGCTCCTCCCGCAAAAGACCAGATGCGTAAGCGGCCCTGGTTGCAAATGGCCATGATTTTCGATTCCACCTGTATCAAGTCAAAGAAACAGTTTTCCAGCACATTATTTGTTGCCAGCATTTCCTGCCAGGGCACATTGGGGGCCAGTACCGGCTGATCGAAGCTGAGCTGCGCCCATTCTTCATTTGTCCAGGCCGGATGTACCTTTTTCCAGTCTTTTAGCTCAAGCTTCTTGATGGCCTCATAGCGGCTGTTGTTGCTGTTGAGTATCCAATTGATTCCGATCAGGGTATTGTTGCTGATATCAAAGCAAAGCGGGTTAAAGGCATCGTTCCGTTCCCGACCGATCGGTATAGTATAACGCCTGGCCTTGTTCAGATTTTCTGTTACCACCCCGCTGTGCAGTGTTGCCAATTGGGTTTCTTCATCAACCGTGCAGAAATAATACTGCCCGTCCTCAATGATAATCTTCCGTTCTATTACAGGCTGGGCGCACAAGGGGTACCGGCCGCACAGTACCAGGAGCACAAACATGAGTATACCAATACGCATCATCATAAGATCAGAATGTTGATATAATTTCGATAAGGTCACATTGGGTCATATCGCTGGTAAAGTTGTAGGTGCCCGGCGACAGCTGTACCGCCCAGGCGTCAAAAGCCCTGGTCTTGATGTCGGCCAGTGAACTGAATTTCATTCCGTAACAGGCGTCATAATACACACCGTCAAACTTCGTAATCTGGTGGTTATTGAAAAAAGAAGAAGGGTTCTTGTTGCACTGGCCGCTGACCCCACTCTGATCGCTGACATCAGCTGAAGTAAAGACATAGCCTGTGGGGGTAAGATAGGTACCGGAGTAAGTGTTGCGGTAAGGAAAAGAGGGGCAGCTTACAGCATCTGATTTGGTGCCGAAATTCCAGTTTTTGACCAGGAAGCGGTTGATGGTTCCGCCGCAGGGCGAGCTTTTTGACTGGGGAGTAATGTACACGTAATTGTTTGTCCGGGAGATGCCCTGTATCTTAATCAATGCTGCAAAAAGCTGCGCAAACGTGTAGCATTGTGCATTCCGGTAGCGCAGCAAAGCGGGAAGGTTTGTATTGGAAGTATTGAACGTTTTGTAATAGTGCAGGGAATCGCCCTTGTGGTTCAGTACCACCTGGTCTGTGAATTCACTCCAGCATTTGCTGATGATGCCGGTATCGGTACTCTGTCCTTTCGCATTTTTACAGCTCAGTTCCAGCACCGTATGGTAGTATTTGAAAGCAGTCATTTCAGGAGAAGGTGTACCCCGGGTCACATACACTTTGTGGTCTGTAGTAGCGGCCGACAACCACTTTACTCCTTTGTCCATAGAGATTTCCCAGCGGATGGTAAAAGGGGCATAATAATTGACAAAGCCCGGCCGGAAGGCCTTTGATGCAGCCGAAACGGGGTAGGTGCAGGTGTACGTGCCTCCGGCAGATGAAAGCGCTACCGTCCTGGCAGGAAAATCAATAGTATCTGCTCCGAAGCCGCGGATGACTATAGAATCCGGAGCTTTGACACAGTTGAATAAGAAAATTGCTGTAACATTCATGGTGCTGCCACTGATAAAGGCTGCCGGAACACGCAGCCCTGTATTGCGCCAGTGTACCGGTCCGTACAGGTTGCCTAAGGAATCTTCGCGTACCGGTATGGCGCCGCTTCCGGAAAACTGCACCTGTGTCACCTGTACAGCATAAGAGAAATCCTGTGCGGGAACATCCTGTGCCGCAAAGAGCACGTAAAGGAACAGACTACGTATCAACTTCATGGAGCAAACATTTCCGTGAAGTTAAATAATTATATATACAAAATCTAGTCTATTTGTATAAAAGCTGGCTTAGTTCAGGCAGGCAAAAAAAGCGAAAGGCACGGTATCGGGGTTGTACATGGCCGCCTGTACTTTTGCTTTTACAGTTACCTTTTTGTACCGCTGAAGATCAAGCAGCTCAAAATTTCCGGCTATGGTACAGGAGCTTACCTGCTTCTTGTACCATTGCTGCAGGCATTGTGCCTCCTCTGCGCTAATGGCAATCAGGCCATCGTCAAAGCGATGCCATTTGCGTTTTCGTTTCCAAAGCATTGGTCCTAGTATTTTTATATTCCATTAACGTCGTGGGCGGTACATCCTGTTCAGATCAGCGCCACAACCGCATCCTTTCCTTTTCGTGGATTTGCAGGACATAAAGCTGCCTGTTATTCCCAATGCTATAAAAGTAAGCATGATTACTGCAAAAATTTTACTCCCCTTCATAATTTTCTACCTTTGTAAAAATACTAAAAAGAGGTGAACAAAAAACAGCTGCGTATTCTTATTGCTCCACTCGACTGGGGCTTAGGACATGTAACACGCAGTGTTCCCCTGATCCGGCACATTTTATCCCTGGGACATACCGTTATTTTTGCCGGAAACGAAAGCCAGCAAAAGTATGTGCGCTCTGTTTATCCGGCCCTGCACTACATCAACCTTGAGGGCTACAATGTGTCCTATGCACGTTCAAAATACGGCATGATACCCCGGATAGCCCTGCAGATTCCCAGGCTCAGGAAGATGATCAGGACTGAACAAGCCTGGCTCCAGGAGACCATAAAAGCGCTCCATATCGATGCTGTATTGTCAGACAACCGTTACGGCCTGTACAGCAAGCTGGTTCCCTGTGTGTTTATCACCCATCAGCTTCAGGTGCGTACAGGTTACAGCCGGCATCTCGATCACTTACTGCTGCGTTTGCACTACAGGTTTATTGAAAAATTTACGCATTGCTGGATCGTAGACGAACAGGAAGACAATGGATTGAGCGGTGCACTGGCCCACCCTGCCCGTTTACCGAAAGTCAAAACGGACTATATCGGACTGCTGTCCCAATGCGCCGGAAGCGCTGTGCGCCCCCAGCCCGGTAATGAATTTTATGTCCTGATCCTGCTGTCCGGTACAGAACCGCAAAGGAGCATGCTTTCGGAATTATTGTGGAAAAAAGCGATCAAATCGGACCAGCACATCATTTTCGTAGAGGGATCGGAGCAGGCTACGGTCCCGGCGAGCATCCCGCCGCATATCAGTTATCACAAAAGGCTAAGTGCCGATGAGCTGAGCACCGCTATTGAGACCGCTTCCATTGTGATCTGCCGCAGCGGCTATTCGTCCATCATGGACCTTATTGCCCTGAACAAAAAAGCCGTCCTGATCCCTACACCGGGACAAACGGAGCAGGAATACCTGGGTCAATACCTGGGCAAGCAGAAAATTTTCATGGTTTCCGATCAGAAAAAATTTGACCTCCAGACCTCGCTGATAAACGCTTCCTTATTCACTTTCGTGCAAAGCAGGTTCAGCCATTCCTTTCAAAAACATAAGGCGGTGCTGCAAGATTTCCTGGCAGGGATCGGGAAAGCAGGATCAAAATAATTTCACTCCTACGTAGGCCTGGAACATATACTGCCGCCATACATCGGAAGTATTCAGGTTGTTCAGGTTTTGAAAATCGAAGATGGTCCGGGCGCCTATATCAGCTTTCTTGAAATGAATGGCGGCACCGAGCACACCGGCTGTGCTGCCCGACTTAAAGAGCTCCTTTGCATCACGGACCAACCCGTTAAAATCACGTACGGAAATAATGCCGTAAAACTGCACCCCTGCCTGGATCCAGATCACATGTGCCACCCGGAACTGGAGCAGTACCGGAAGGGTAAGTTTATTGACCTTGAAGGTGCCTGCTTTCAGCGAATCGGAAAAACTGTTGTACAGATCCTTATGTATGCGGTAAAAGCCCGAAGAGGTCGTATACTCCGATTGTTCGAAAAGCCCCTCTGCCTGTGCACCGATACCCGGCCCTTTGATGCCGGCATAAACACCGCCCAGCATGTTGGAGCGCACACCATTGCTCCAGTTGTCGCCAGACAGGTAGGAGAAATTGGCACCAAACTTCACCCCGGCATACAAGGTGGGCAGCACCGGCACTTTTCGTGTGGGATTGGCTGCGGCCAATACCTGGGCATGGCTTGTAGTGCTGCACAACAGCATTCCCAGTACCAGGGAAAAGACAGAAAAAGCAGAAAAAGGTTTTACCGGCATCATATTACTATTTTATATCCAGCACCAGAAATGTATTGCTGAACGGACGGATTGCTTTTTTTATGACATCAAACACCTCAAAGCCGTATTGGGCATAATACGGCATAAAATTCTCCACGCGTTCCTGCAGGCCACCATTGGGGAACAGCTCCTGCTTGAGTTTTTGTATTCTTTGTACATACACTTCTTCTTTTCTCTTTTCAGCACGGTACATTTTCTGCTCCAGCGCGGAAAACTGTTTGCCGATGCGTGCCACAACAGCCGCACCGGATTTTTCCAGCGTAGGGTCTATGGCAGCAGCTTTTGCTGTCAATTGTTGCAACAGCGCATTCAGCTGCTCCTGTTCTTCCGGTACTGTCCAGCTTGCCCCATTCTTTTGCAGCAGATGCTTTTTGACCAGTTCCTCTGCAGGTAGAAAAACGGCAGACGCAGACAGCCCAAGCTTGTCCATCAATTCACGGGCAACAGGTGTTATGAGCTGTACCGACTGGCGCAGGTAGACAGCAGGATAAAAGACCTTATAGTGCTCAAAAAGTGGTTGTAACTGTAACCAGTAAGCCAATTCCGCTCCACCCCCGATAAAAGCCACATCGGGCAGTATGGTCTCCTGGAACAGGCCGCGCAGGATCACATTAGGACTGAAGCGCTCCGGGTACTGTTCCAGCTCCGACAGCAGGTCCGCTTCGGTAAACACAATATCCGTATTCAATACCTGCCACTGATCTCCTGATCTTTCTATACGCTCCCGTATACCCTCTTTCAAATAGAAAAGATTGATAGGCCTGGGGAAGGCCTGTGCCTTGTAAGACGTACTGAGCTTTTCAGACTGTGCTGCCACAATGGGTAGCGCGGCATGATGCAGTAATTCGTCTTTCATCACCGGCAGAAAATTTCTTTTCAGTTCCGCATCATCGGGATCTATAACGACCAGGCCATACTGTCCAAACAAGCGATGTACCAGCAAACGGGTGGCTTCCCCTATGGTTTCGTGCTGCAGGTAACTGCTTTCGATAAGTTCTTTTAAGGTATCCAGGTCTTTACCCGGAGGGCCCAGGTAGCGGTACAAATCTCCGAAAAGCCGCTTCAGGCTCCTCGTACGCATACGCCCTACAGCTCCGGTTTGCCCCTCTGCATCCCAGGTAAATTTTTGCTCCCCCACCCTGAATTGTCCCAATTCATCCAGGTCATTGTCTTCGCTGCCCATATAATAGACCGGAACGAAACGAAGATCGGGGTACTGCCCGTTGAGCTCTTCGGCCATACGGATGGCATGCAGTATTTTGTAAAAAAAATAGAGGTATCCCGTCAGCAGGTTCGGCTGGTGTGCTGTAGTGACGGTAAACGTATTATCGCTGCCGAGTGCGGCAATATTATCCTGCACTTTTTCAATGAGTGGTAAGCTACTGTATTGCTTGTTCAGCACAGCGAGCAGGGAAGGCCTGTTGACCGGGTATTGTGCGCGTCGCTTGATCGCATCGCGGATCCCGTCCTGATCGGGGGCAAAAGTATAAAACGCTGAAAGGGATGCTTTACGCTCCAGGTAGTCACTGACCAGCGGGGAGAAAGAGCGGGTCTCCCGGTAAGAAAGATAACAACAGTCTGTTTCCAAGATGTTTTTGCTTTAAAATCATCCAAAGTTACAGTATTGCGCTATTAGTAGTTGAACGAATCAAGCTGCTTATTTTCCATCATATGATCGTTGAGACGGTCCAGGTTGGTGCTGTGGCCGGACAATTCGTAGACACAACTGGCGTAGCCGGCATTGCGGTATTCTTTCAGCTTCTTGTAGGTTATTTTATATTCTTTAAAAACAGACTCCAACTGATCGCTGCTCAATTGGTCCGCCTGGAAGGACAGTTTATACACCCGTATCTGGTGTAATCCATTCAGCGCATTCTGTATATACTTCAAGCCCAGCAAAGCAAACAATGCAATACCAAGGGTCGTAAAACCCAGTACAAAGTCACCATAGCCTATGGCCATACCCATAGAAGAAGCGACCCAAATGGTGGCTGCGGTGGTCAACCCGTTCAGGCTCAGGTCGTTCTTAAAGATAACCCCCGCACCGATAAAGCCGATGCCTGTCAGGATGTTAGAGGCGATCCTGTCTGTACTGGCACTCCCGCCCATATGCAGGGACATAATAGTAAACAAGGTAGACCCCACTGAGATCAGGGCAATAGTGCGGATGCCGGCGTACTTATACTTGTATTCGCGCTCTATGCCCAACAATGCGCCTGCCAGCAGGGAAAGCAGCAATTTAAGCAGTTCATCATTCATAAAGTAAGTGCAAAGGGGGTATGAAAAAGCCGCTTAAACATTTGTTAAGCGGCTTGAAAAAAGGCTTTATCTTAATAACCGATGTTTACCGACACTTTGGCTTTATCTATATTGTCTATCCTTTTCAGAAAGAGATTATTGAAGGAGACGCCCACGTTGGTTCCGCTTACCGTAATATCGGCAAACTGCTCCACCTTCATAGCCCGTCCGTCATCGTCGGTACTGACCCATGTCATTTTACTCGCACTATCATACACGGATATGGACATTTCATCTATTTCATCTGCTTTTTCACGCAGCACATACTTGCCGTCAGCCTTTGGCTTCCAGCGGAAGCGTACGGTCACTTCATCTCCTTTGGGCGTACGGCCAAACATCAGGCCTGCGGTATCATAATACACAAAATTCGTAGGGCCGTATGTCTTTTCATTGACAATCCATGTATTCTTATCAGGAGTGACCACGGGGTCCGGATAGTCTTTTGTGCAGGAACCGGCTACTGCGGCGATGATACAGACCAGGAAAAAGGCTTTTTTCATTATAAAGCTTAGATTTTAAGAGAGAGAGAGATTACATTTCAATAATGTTGCTGGACACGATCACAGTATCCGACGCTTTGTCGAAATTGACCAGCTTTACATCATTCATGATCACAGTATATTTTCCGCCATTCACACGTACAGAAACAAATCCGCCCGTACCGGGCACTGAATTGTAGATGATATTGCCACTCAATACCGTACGCACTACTACATCATTGCTGGTGTAGGCAGCATCGCTGGTATTAAAATCAGCACTGGAAGAAGGTAAAGACCGGAATGACAAATCCAGACTGGAGCCTTTGCCATCTGCAGCAGTGATATAACTTGTAGCGGTAGAGACTTTTACATTGGAGGCCGTAAAGGTTTTTCCCGATACAGACCAGCTATTGACGGGTAAGCCACCAATATCCTTATTACAGGCATTACCTACCAGCAGCGCTCCGAGACACAAACCAAAAACGACCTTTTTCATAATGGGTATAATGAAGATTTCCTACAAAACTAACAATTCGCCTGAAAAATACTATACACCATTAAATTTATTTTGACGCCGTGGCTGAGTTTTTTTAAGTATTTATTACAATTTGACCAGTTAAAGAACCAATACTCAGTCTACCTTTGCGCCTGTTATTTTTATTCCTGGACTTTTACAGATGAACACCGTTCGCATTATTCTGTTTTTCGCCGTTGTTGCGCTGGCAGAATATTATAGTTTTATCGTGGTGCGCATGGCTTTGCGCAGCGCCCCTAACCTACTCCGCAATATACTTACCGCCGTTTATGTATTGGTGGACATTCTTTGTTGGGCAGGCTTTTTTATTTTACGCAGCGGCGTCTTAAAGCTGCCCAACACCGTCAAGGCTATTTATGTCGCACTGGCGATCGGAATGCTGGTCAGCAAAGCGTTGATCCTGGTCGTGATGCTGGGCGACGATATCCGCCGCTTTGTATTGTGGGCCATTGAGAAAATAAAGCAGGATCCTCCTCTGCCGGATGTTGTCCCTACCGGTATCAGCCGTTCCACCTTCCTGTCTCGCGTAGCCCTGGCGCTGGGGGCAGGAGCTGTAGCAGGCTTTGTGCATGGTATCACTAACCGCTACCGCTACCAGGTGAAGCGCGTAAAAATCAGCTTTCCCAATCTTCCCACAGCCTTTGCAGGCCTGAAAATCGTACAGATTTCAGATATTCACAGCGGCAGCTTTGACAACCCGGAAGCGGTCAATAAAGGTATACAGATGGCTCTGGACCTGAAGCCCGATCTTATCTTCTTTACCGGTGACCTGGTGAACGACCGCTCTTCTGAAGTAGGCGAATACAAGCCCATACTGTCCCAGCTGAAAGCCCCCCTGGGTGTTTATTCTATTCTGGGTAACCACGATTACGGAGACTATGTCAGCTGGCCTTCTGAAGAAGCCAAGAAAAACAACCTGGACCTGCTGAAGAAAATTCACGCCGATATGGGTTGGAGGTTGATGATGAATGAGCATATTGTGCTGGAGAAAGCCAATGAACGCATTGCTATTGTAGGTATTGAAAACTGGGGCGCCAAAGCCCATTTCCCTAAATATGGCAGCATGAAAAATGCTTATGAAGGCTTGCCGGAAAAAAACATTCCTTTCAAAATCCTGCTCTCCCACGACCCTTCGCACTGGAATGCACAAGTACGCCCAGAATATCCCGATGTAGACCTCACACTCAGCGGACATACCCATGGCATGCAATTCGGCATAGAGATTCCCTGGCTGAAATGGAGCCCGATACAATA
>DATJDO010000105.1:0-3138 GCA_035497375.1 Chitinophagaceae bacterium
GCCCGTTCCGTGATCCGGACCTTCCGGGTTAAAACGATCGGGAACGCAGATGTGTACCTGCAGTACAACGGCAAAAAGATCCATACTAAATCACTGGATGACGGCTATTTCAAATTCAGTATTCCGCTGGAGCAGGAGACCCGTTACGGCTGGATTACCTATGAAGTGAGTATCCTGTACAAAGGCGAGGAGCTGCCGACCAGTGGCAGTTTTATACGGCCTCATGAAGGCAAACTGGGCTTTATCTCTGATATCGACGATACCTTCCTGATGTCGCATACGCGTAATCCTGTACGGAAACTCCTGGTCCTGTTGTTCCGGAATGTGCACCGGCGCAAGCTGTTTGAAGGTGTAGTACCCCATTACCAGGCCCTGAGCAGCTCCGGAAGGAACAACCGCGATGAGCAGAATGCTTTCTTCTATGTATCCAGCAGTGAGTGGAACCTGTATCGCTTTATTGTCGACTTTACAGAGCTGCACCAGTTGCCCCGGGCAGTCATGCTCCTGAAAGATATCAAGACCAGCCTTACCGATTTTTTCCTGACCGGTCGCGGCGACCACAATCATAAGTTTGAAAAGATCAAGCACATACTGGAGTTTTATCCCGGCATCAGCTTTACTTTATTGGGCGACGATGCCCAGCAAGACCCAAGCCTGTATGAAAACATCTGCAAAATTTTCCCGGTCAATGTGAAAGCCGTCTACATCCGGCAGACCGGGCCTGTAAAAAAGGAAAAAACACAGGCATCGCTGCGCAATATCGAAGATATCGGTATGGCCACCTGTTATTTCAGGGATAGCCACGAAGCGATAGCGCATTCTAAAAAAATAGGTTTGATACCGGAATAAAGTACCGTTTAACGCCCGGCTGCAGCCAGTTTTGCACAGTATGCTTCCAGTTGTTGTGCTACAATATCCCAACTAAAACGGGAGTGAATGACTGCTATACCCTGCTCTCCGACCTCCCGCCTTCTGCACTCCGACGACAGCAATTCGATCACGCTTTGCGCAAAACCATCAGGACTGGTCTGCATCACGGCACCTTCCCCACTTCGGATACCAAGGCCTTCAAAGCCAATATGCGAGCACACTACCGGTACACCCATGGCCATCGCTTCCAATACTTTATTTTGCGTGCCGGCACCAAAACGCAGCGGAGCAACGACCACACTGGCCTCATTGTATTGTACCGACAAGTCGGGGATAAAACCGGTAACGGATATATGATCATTAGCGAGTGCCCTTACCCTGGGTACAGGACGTTGTCCCGCAATCACAAAACGGACCGAAGGAAACTGCCTGCGGATGAGCGGTAAGACGTCCTGCGCGAAATAGCATACAGCATCGATATTGGGACCGTAATCCATATTCCCGGTAAACAGCAGTGTATGGTTGTGGGTATAATCGTGTGCACGGGGAAAGAAGATGGAAGTATCCACACCATTAGGCAGCAGATCGATATGCTGCAGGCCGTGTTCCTGTTGCAGGTAAGCTTTGTCCTCCCCGGAACAGACAAGGTTCAGCTGGTAGCGCTCCAGGATACGTTCATAACGATACACCCGCTTTTGCTCCAGGCGTTCGAAAAAACGCAGAACAGGATTTTTAGTCGTTTCCTGTTTGCGTTTCCAGTACAGGGAAAAAGCATCGGGCAGGTCCAGGATGCGGGGAATAGCCGTATGGTGCTCCAGGTACTGGGCCATACGCAAGTGCTGCACGTGCACGACATCAAACTGCTCGCGCAGCAGCAGTGCAGCTACCGCGTGCTTCATAGCAGCACTCCTGAAATAATGCACCTGGAAAGGGATAACGTCGACTATACCAGCGATACAATGCAGCATGGAACGCCATTTCGGCAGGCTAATGAATTGTACCGACGTAAATATTTTTTTCAGTTCCGGCTCATAGCGCCAGTCTTCTTCTGTCTGCGCAAAGGTGAGCAGGTGCAATTCGTGCTGCCCGCACAATCTCTTGGCAAGATTATAAATCTTGAGCTTGTCTCCTCTGAAAGGGGGATAAGGCACGCGGTTGGCGAGAAAAAGTATTTTCAAAACGGGCTAAGGCAGATGTCCGGGCAAATTAAAGGAAATTTCTTTACTTCATGATCTCATGCCCCAATTTATCCCTTTTCGTTTTGAGATAAAATTCATTATGCGGGTTGGAGGCGATCTCGATAGGTACGTTTTCGACAATTTCCAGGCCATAGCCTAACAAACCTGCCCGCTTACGGGGGTTGTTGCTGATGAGCCTGATCTTGGACACACCCAGGTGGCGGAGTATCTGGGCCCCTACCCCATAGTCGCGTTCATCATTCTTAAAGCCCAGGGCCAGGTTGGCCTCTACGGTATCCTTTCCTTCCTCCTGCAGTTTATATGCCTTTAGTTTATTGGCCAGGCCAATGCCCCTGCCTTCCTGGTTCATATAGATCACCACACCTTTTCCTTCAGCCTCTACCATACGCATCGCCGCTTCCAGCTGTTCGCCGCAATCGCAGCGCAGCGAATGCAGCACATCGCCGGTCACGCAGGAACTGTGTACCCGTACCAATACCGGTTCATCCTTTTCCCAACTTCCTTTTACCAGCGCCAGGTGCTGCTCACCACTGTTTTTCTGCTTAAAGTCCACCAGCTCAAAGTTGCCGAACTTTGTAGGCATAGCCACACGCACCATTTCCTCTACCAGGCTTTCCTGCTCCAGGCGGTAAGCAATAAGGTCTTTGATCGAAATGATCTTCAGATCAAATTTTTTAGCGATTTCCAGCAACTCGGGCATACGGGCCATAGTGCCGTCGTCGTTCATGATCTCCACCAGCACACCGGCAGGTTCGTGCCCGGCCAGTATAGCCAGGTCTACCGTAGCCTCGGTGTGACCCGAGCGACGCAGCACCCCTTCGGGCCGGGCGCGCAGAGGGAAGATATGGCCCGGGCGGCCCAGCTCTTCGGGCTTCGTATCCGGGTTGATCAGCGCCTGTACTGTCTTCGAGCGATCGTGGGCAGAGATACCCGTGGTACAGCCATGCCCGATCAGGTCTACCGATACGGTAAAGGGGGTCTGGTGCAATACCGTATTATTTTCAACCATAAGGTTGAGATTCAATTCATCACAGCGCTCTGCGGTGATCGGCGCGCAGATGAGGCCGCG
>DATJDO010000106.1:0-4771 GCA_035497375.1 Chitinophagaceae bacterium
AAAACAATGACACACACAAAATTTTACCCCGGCATTTTCATACTCGGTATCATGTTTGCGGCTTCCTGCGTATCACAGAAAAAGTATAAAGCGATGACCGCCAGGGCGAATCGCCTGCATAACGACAGTGTAAGCCTGTACAACCAGGTGCTGGGCCTTAACGGTACCCTGGGCAAGGTGCAGATGCAGAACGAGATGACCAATTCAAAACTGCAGCAAAGCAATGCGCAATTGACATCCAGCAATGAAACGATTGCCCAGCAACAGGCCAGGCTTGCGGAGTTGCAGCAGCGTATCGAAAGCCAGCGTGCGGCTACCCTGGCGCTGCGCAAAACAATTGCTGATGCCCTGGTCAACTTTAATGACGATCAGCTTACCGTGTCCCTGAAAAACGGTAAAGTTTATGTCAGTATGTCTGAAAAACTGCTGTTCCCGTCCGGCAGTGCGGAAGTGAATAAAGAAGGTAGGGAAGCTTTGTCCAGTCTGGCCAAAGCGCTGAATCAGAACCCTGATATCAATGTGAATGTGGAAGGGCATACGGATTCTATTCCGATCATGAAGCGTTTTGAAGACAACTGGGCACTCAGTGAAGCGCGCAGTACGGCCATTACCCGCATCCTGATCAAGGATTACTTTGTAAATCCTACGCGGATTACAGCCAGCGGCAGAAGCGAATACTTACCGATTGCCGATAACAGTACTCCGGAAGGCCGTGCCAGGAACCGCCGCACCGAGATTATTCTTGAGCCTAAACTGGATAAGATTCTGGAGCTGGTAGATGCCCAGAATGCAATCGGCAATAAATAGCAGAAAAAAGCTTAGCTTGAATTTTGAAATCGAAGAATGTTCATGAAATTCAGGCCGGGAAATAGATATCTGCTCTACTTTTTATGTCTTTTGATGGCTTTGCCGCAGTTGGCTGCAGGTCAGGAGAGGCAAAGTCAATATGATGAAGCGCGCAGCTTTCTGGATCGTAAAGAGTACCAGAAGGCTGCGCTTCTTTATAAGGACCTGTATACTGCAGACCCTGCAAATAACGATGTCTACCAGGAATACCTGCTGACCCTTCTGGCTCTTAAGGATTTTAAGACGGCAGAGGCTGTAGCTAAGAAGCAGTTGCAGCGTGCGCCCAATAATCCCCTTTATAGTGTAGCCCTGGGTAATGTTTACCGGGAAGATAAAAAAGAGAAAAAAGCGGAAGAGCTTTTTGCCCATGCGCTTACCTATATCAATGGCGATGATGTGCTGACACAGCAGATGGCGGGAACCTTCAGCAGTTCAGGCAATGAAGTGTGGGCTATCAAAACGTATGAGCGCGCGATACAGGTTACGCAGAACCCGGCCTTGTACAGCGCTCCGCTGGCCCGGCTGTACAACCGTGCCGGAGATGTGGAAAAGGCGATCAATATCACGATAGAGGGGCAAAAAAATATGCCGCAGATGCGCGGAGATGAAACGATAGAAAGCTCCTTACTCGAAATTATCGGCAATGACGCTGAAAAACAACGCAAGGCGCAGTCCGCGATCATTAAACTGGTGAACGAACAACCGGAAAACTATCTGTATACTTACCTGCTCACCTGGATATTCTCTGTACAGGATAACTGGGATAAAGCCCTGATACAAGTGCAGGCCCTGGAAAGACGGAATGCAGATAAAGGCCGCCTGCTGATGGATTTTGCAGCCAATGCAGCTCATAAGCAGCAGTATGAAGTTGCAGGCAAAGCCTATGCCACGGTGATCTCATACGGCAACACCCATCCACGCTACCGCCAGGCCCGGGAAGGACAACTGGCGATGGGCCTGATGCAGGTAGAGGAAAACCCGATGATCAAAAAGGAAGACATTACTGCTTTGGCTAAAGCCTATACTGACTTCTTTACCGACTATCCTGATGCCTACAGTACCGTAACGGCAAATGATTATGCGCTGCTTGAAGCCCAGTATAACGGCCAGGTCGAAAAAGGAATAGCCATCCTGAACCAATCGATCGGGCAAAAAGCAGGCAATAAGCAATTTATAGGCAATGCGAAACTGCAATTGGGCGACTATTATATCATTGACGGCCAGGTATGGGATGCCGCATTGTTGTATGCCCAGGTCGATAAAGCTTTTCGTGAGGATGCGTTGGGTGAGGAAGCCCGTTTCCGCAACGCCAAATTGTCTTATTATCAGAATGATTTCGAACAAGCCCAGGGGCAACTATCCGTGCTGAAGGCTTCAACATCAGAATTAATTGCTAACGATGCCCTGTTTCTTTCCGTATTGATCACTGAGAATGTGCCTCCGGATAGTAACCTGGTTCCCCTGAAGCGATTTGCCTATGCTGATCTTTTATTGTTTCAAAATAAAGATGCCGCTGCAGAATCGCTGTTGGACAGTATTGCCACGGCATTTCCTAAAAATCCCTTAGCGGACGATATTTTGCTGCTGAAAGCAAAAATTGCGGCCAAGCATAAAGATTTTTCCAGGGCGATTGCGTACCTGAAGGAGATCGTAGAGCGCTACGGTAAGGATGTGCTGGCGGACGATGCCTTGTTCCGCATTGCAGAGATCAACCGGAGTGTGCTGAAAAACAAGGAGGATGCCAGGCGTTTTTATGAGCAGCTGATCATAGACTACCCTGGCAGCAGTTTTATACAGCAGGCCAGGAAAGAGCTGAAAACCCTGTCGCCGGGTGCCTGAGCCGGTAAGCTTTTGTTGCAGAAAGCCGTAACTTTAGCTTTCCTATGAAAGCTGGTATCATTTCCTTACTGTTTGTCAGTACAGTGTTGTATTCCTGTACTCATCCCACCACAGTCTATAAAGGCGAGTATCCCGATGATGTGGCCGCCATTATCAACAATAAATGTGCAACGGCGGGCTGCCATAACGAGAAAAGCTATGCCAATGCCGCCAACCTGCGTCTGGATCGCTGGGAACACCTCTGGAAAGGAAGCGGTACAGGAGCTGTCATTGTCCCTTATAGCACTAAAAACAGCTCACTGCTTTATTTTATCAATACAGACAGCAATGAAGGCCCTATGCTGCAACCCACTATGCCCCTGAACATGGGGGGGCTTTCTGCCGCGGAGTACGCTACCATCAAGGCCTGGGTGGCAGCAGGGGCGCCGGATAAAACAGGTGTAGTCCCTTTTGCCGATAACGCGGCTACACGTCAGAAAGTCTACATCACGCAACAGGGTTGTGACCTGATCGCGGTGGTGGACGCTGTGTCGAAAATGACCATGCGCTATATTGACATCGGTATGGAGCCCGGCATTGAAACCCCCCACTGTGTCCGTTTTTCTCCGGATGGACGCTACGCTTATGTAAGCTTTACCGGTGGACAATACCTGCAAAAGATTGATGTGGAGACCGACAGGATAATCGGCAATATTTTTCTAGGGGCCGGCTCCTGGAACCTGTTCCAGATCTCGCAGAAAGGAGACCGTATGCTGATCACCAGTCTCCAGGAGGATGGGATCATCAAGCTGCTGGACCTGGATGCCATGACCGTATTGTTGACCTATGAAGGTTTTCGGTACCCGCACGGCGTGGCCAGCACACCCGGCTTCGATACTTTTTTTGTCACTGCCCAATATGGCAATACAGTATATCGCCTCACAGCAAAAGGAGCGGTCCGGCGCTTCAGTATTGATGACGAAGAGTCCCATTTCCGCAATGATTCCCGAAATCCTCATGAGATCATGATGAGCCCGGACGGCAGCAAGTATTTCCTGAGTTGCCAGACGTCTAATGAAATAAGGGTAATGGATGCAAAGACGAATAAGCTATTGAAAGCGATACCTGTAGGTACTTTTCCACAGGAACTGGCGCTCAGCACGACCAAACCCTACCTTTTCGTAACCTGTGAAGAGGAGCTTACTCCGGAGTTTCCCAAATTCCTCGGAGCTGTGTATGTTTTTGACTATAATACTCTGGAATTGGTAAAGCGCATTCCCGGGCCTTTTTACCAGATACACGGCATCACCATTGACGACCGTAACGGCCTGGTCTACATTGTCAGCAGGAATGTTTCTTCTACAGGCCCTGCCCCGCACCATACTTCACAATGCGGAGGGCGCAATGGGTATTACAATGTATATGACCTGAATACGCTTCAGCCTGCCGATCCGCGTAGTTTTGAAAGCGGAACGGATCCCTATTCGGCTGATGTGAGGTTTAAGTAGCTTATTTTCTTGATTATTAATAATTAATGCGTATTTGTCCTCTCTACGCATAAAATGCTATGTCTGTTTTTCTTACCTGTGCAGGTTTTTCTCCGCGGCTTTAAGGGTTCTTTAACTATGGATATTTCCATGTTAACGAGTAAATAACATTTTGTTCTTTTTCTCCTAACACGCTGGTTATAACCAAGGTATTTTCCTCAAAAAAACAATTAGGTCTGCCGCATTAGTTCGCACTGTTAACTACGAAAGCTTTTTTTGCGAATTTCCGTACTTTTATTACATATATTTTGATGCTGAAATATAAGATTACCGTAAAGCGAAACCCAGAATTGTTTTAAATTTTTTAACAAAAAGATTATGGCATTAAAAATTACCCAATTGAAAGCCCCTCTGCAAGAGGTGTTCCTGCGGCCGGAAGGTTTATCTGCGCCGTGCCGGAAATTCCTGGCCTTTCTCCTCATCATGCTTGTTTCTTTCTCGAAGCAAGCCTCTGCGATTATGAAGACCTTTGGCTCACCGCCAGGTTCGGCATCTATTATTGACCTGTATACCACCAGTTCCACCTTTTTTGGTATGTACACGGTTAATAGATATAGTGC
>DATJDO010000107.1:0-4713 GCA_035497375.1 Chitinophagaceae bacterium
CGGGCAATACCGGGAGAAATTGTTCGCATCCGTTGAGCGGCAGATGATCAGCGATGTGCCGTTGGGGACCTTCCTGAGTGGCGGTATCGACTCCAGCCTGGTGTCAGCGGTAGCTTCGAAGGTGAGTAGCAAAAAAATAAACACATATAGTATCGGTTTTGAAGATGCGGCATCAGACGAGTCTGTGTATGCCGCGCAGGTGGCCGCTCACTTAGGTACGCAACACCATACCTTTAAGGTGAGTGCCGACGACATCCTTGCGCTGGTACCCGAATTCCTGGAGGTATACGATGAACCATTTGCCGATTCTTCAGCATTCCCGACCATGTTGGTGTCCAAGCTGGCCCGGCAACATGTTACTGTCACCCTGTCCGGGGACGGGGGCGATGAGTTTTTCCAGGGATATGGCATGTACCAATGGGCGGAGCGTCTGAGCCAGGCAAAAATGCAGCTGCTGCGCAAACCAATTTCCCTGGCGAGCAGGTTGATGAATGAACGGTACCGCAGGGCAGGGCTGGTCTTTAATTTCCCTTCCGCTAAGCGGATGGCCAGTCATATTTTTTCGCAGGAGCAATACCTGTTCAGTGAGCAGGAGTTACGCAAGCTGATGGTGAAAAAGGAATTTGATTTCAATGAGTTGAATCAATTGCCTGTACGCGGATCCAGCCGGGAAAAGCAGGCATTCTGGGATGTAGAACACTACCTCAAAGACGACCTTCTGGTAAAAGTAGACCGGGCCAGCATGCATTACGGCCTGGAAACAAGGGTGCCTTTACTGGACCGGGAGCTTGTGGAGTTCTCATTGAACGTGCCTTTGTCGTTAAAGATCAACGAGGAGTATGGCTCCAAGTACCTGATGAAAAAGGTGCTTTACGATATGGTACCGCGTGAATTGTTTGAACGCCCCAAAAAAGGATTCTCTATTCCGCTCAACAAATGGTTGGCCAATGAATTAAAACCTTTACTCAATCAATATCTCAGCAAGCAGAAGATTGAATATGCAGGGATGGTGGATGCAGCCATGGTGAACAGCATCGTGAAGCAATACCTGGGCGGTAAGACCTACCTGTATAACCGTGTATGGGCTTTGCTTGTGCTGCACTGGTGGTATTTTAACCAAAGCAAAAAGCAAAAAGCAAGCACTACATGAGCCATCATCTTTCGGACGGGCAGGTAAGCCCAAAGGTGCGCATCTTTTTCCCCAACCTGGACGGCCTCCGCTTTTTTTGCTTTCTCAGTGTCTTTTTGTACCACTCCTTTGCTACCGACTATACGGATGTCAAATCCACAGGCCTGTACTATTGGGTCAAAAATGTTATAGCTACAAACGGGAACCTGGGCGTCAATTTCTTCTTTGTGCTGAGTGGCTTCCTGATCACCTACCTGCTGCTGGCAGAAAAAGAGAGCTTTGGTAATATCAAGGTCGGCAATTTTTATATCCGCAGGATACTGCGCATCTGGCCCCTGTTCTATTTTTGCGTCTTTTTTGGTTTTGTTGTTTTTCCCTGGCTGAAAACCGCCATGGGACAAGTGCCGGCAGAAACGGCGCATCTGGGCTGCTATCTTACCTTCCTCAATAATTTCGACTTTATTAAAAACGGTTTACCGGATGCTTCAGTGTTGGGCATTCTATGGTCTGTAGCCATTGAAGAGCAGTTTTACCTGTTCTGGCCCCTGATTCTGTATGTTTGCCCGTCGCGGTATTACCACTATCTGTTTGTGTCGATCATTCTGGTCTCGCTGGGCTTTCGCTTTTATTACGCTGAAAACTGGCTTATCCTGGAAATGCATACGCTCGCCTGTATTTCAGATATGACGGTCGGTGCTTTGGCTGCTTTGCTGGCTTACGGAAATAAGCGCTTCCTGGAGCTGATCACACAAACTCCCAAATGGGTCATAGTGTTGTTGTATACGGTCACTCTGGGTGCGTATCTCTACAGGCAGGAGCTATTCTATCATGGGCCTTTGCTTTTGGCTGCAGACCGCCTTGTAATGTCGGTATTGTTTGCCTGGATCATACTGGAACAAAACTTCAGTACCCATTCGCTATTCAAATTGTCCCGTTTCAAGCTGATCTCTAAGCTCGGCACCTATACCTATGGATTGTACTGCCTGCACATGATTGGTATTTTAATTACGGCCAAAGGACTGGCCCGGCTGGGTTGGAACAAAAATGTATACCAGGTGATCTTTTTAGAGGGAATTTTATCACTTTTGATTACTATTGGCCTGGCTTTAGTTAGCTTTCACTTATTTGAGCGCAGATTTTTGAAATTTAAAGATAAGTTTGCCAGGATAACCAAATACAAGATTTGATGGGCGCAAATATTCTTTATATCTCTTACGACGGAATGACCGACCCGCTCGGGCAGAGCCAGGTATTGCCCTATCTCGCCGGATTGTCTGCAATGGGGTACAAAATCACTTTGCTCAGCTGCGAGAAGAGTGAACGCTGGCACTATAAAGAACAGATACAGGCCATTTGTACACGGCATCATATCAACTGGCAACCGGTGATGTACACACGGAAGCCACCCATTCTTTCTACGATCAGGGATGTGCGTAACATGAAAAAAGCTGCCGCAGCTCTTCATCGGAAAATTTCCTTTGATATCGTGCATTGCCGGAGTTACGTAGCCGCTTTGGTAGGGCAATGGATGAAACGCAAATCCGGCACCCCCTTTATTTTTGACATGAGGGGCTTCTGGGCCAACGAGCGGGTAGACGGCGGATTATGGAACTTAAGCAACCCGGTGTATAAGCGCATCTATACTTATTTCAAGGTACGCGAAAAACAGTTTTTACAGGAAGCTGCTGCTGTAGTCTCCCTGACCTATACCGCCAAAGAGGAAATAGAAGGCTGGGCTGTACAAAGTGCACCCATCAGTGTGATTCCCTGTTGTGTGGACCTACAGCTTTTTGATCCTGAATCCCTGAAGTCTGACCAGCTGGCTGCGCTTCGCCGCAAGGCCGACCTGCCGACCAATAAGCTTGTTCTGGGTTATGTCGGCTCTTTGGGTACCTGGTATCTCTTAGATGAGATGATGGCATTTTTCAGTTATTGGCAGAAGGAGCACCCCGATACGATATTGTTTTTTGTGAGCAACGAACCCAAAGAACTGATCCGGCAGGCTGCGTCCAAAGCCCGTATTGACCGGGATGCGATCCGTATTGTTACAGCAGGCCGCAATGAAATGCCGTATTACATCTCGATGATGGATTTCGGCTTATTCTTTATCAAAAATGCCTTTTCTAAAAAAGCTTCTTCCCCGGTAAAACAGGGTGAGCTGATGGCTATGGGTGTGCCCGTGATCTGCAACGCCGGAGTGGGAGACTCAGATCTGATCATCAACAAATACAAGTCCGGTGAACTGGTACACAGTTTTGACCGGGATGGCTTTGCTGATGCGATCCGCAGGCTGAAAACGGAAATGAACCACCCGGCAGAAATCCGTAAAGGTGCCATCGATTATTTCGACCTGCAAAAAGGTATTGAGGCCTATGCTGCAGTGTATGAGACCGTGCTTTCCTGAAGCAACTCAGCAGTTAAAGAATTAATGAGGTTAAAGAGGTAAGGAAGTCTTACCCGAGTGAACCAATTTCCTTTTCTGCCAGGTACCTCAAGCCCAATTACCTCATTAGCGAATTACTGGATTAACCAATCACCTTACCTACTGCACCGTAACGCTCCAGGCCTGTGCTTTTGCTGCAAACATTGATTTCGTCTGCTGCCAGGTATCTTTGAAAAATGCTGAAAAACGGTATTGATTGAGATGGTGTTCCGAATCCCAAATGCTGTGTGTGAAGAAGATTTCAGGATGGTTCACATCCTGCCACAGTTCCAGGAAGGTGCAGCCTTCGAAGCCTTTGATTGTCGCTTTTCTTTCTTCAAAAAACTGCCGGAACGTTTCGATATGCTGCGGCTCAAAGGTCATCTGTACTATGCGTTTGATCATTCGAAAAATATTTTGACGGAACTGTAAAACTGCTGGTGTTCGGAATAGGTGGCAAAACCCAGCAGCTTGGCGGCGGTATCGCCGTTGATCGCTATTTCCAGGTAGCCGGCTTTGTTGAAGCGGCACAATACCTCTCCTTCATTCACCATGCCGATATGCTGGCTGAGTATAGTGATGTTTCCCGTCCCCTTCAGGTCTATCCTGAAATTCCTGTTGTTGCGCAGGGTTTCAAAGTGCTCCAGCTGCATATTCACCACCACGTTACCATTGTGTGCCACATGCAGGATCTGGCAATCCACCCAGTTGTCTGCAATAACCGGGGCAGGCATTTTTTTCTGTTTGATCGGGTCCAGCTCAAAAGATTGGAATCCCAGTCTATCCGGTTTTTGTTTGGCCAGTTGCGCAGCGATGGAGGCGCATTTCTCCTGCCATTCCCTGAAGGTTCTCGTCGCATCATCCCATTCATAACACTGCCACAAAGCCAGGTTGTCAATACCCAGCGCCAGCGGCAATACACCATTGTTGGGGGCCAGGAAATAATGGCCATCCTTTTCGCAGAGGACCAGGGATGGTGTGCGTGAATGGTAAACGCCGACATAGAGAATATGGCAGGTGCCGGCCGGGAACTCCTGGTACGAGGACGAGATCAGGTAAGCTGCTTCCGTGAGGAATTTTCCCGATGCGAGATGCGTTATTTCCAGGACTTCGGCATCCGGGTTGCGCAGCTGCACAATGCTTTTGGCAATCGCAGCCGAAG
>DATJDO010000108.1:0-3579 GCA_035497375.1 Chitinophagaceae bacterium
TATTGTTGCACATTCCAAAAGTCTATGATGGCGACTACCAGTTTTATACTTCGCGGATGGAGTGGTATTTTGGTATGAACATGTATATTATCATCGCCCTGTCGGCTGTGATCAACCTGTTTACTTTCTCTACCTTCCTGCCCACATCGATTATTTTTGCTTGTATCAGTTTTACGGGCATATGGGCACTTTTCCGAACATTTGCGTCGCAATATCCGCAGTATTTATGGCATGTGGCTATTGGTATACTGTTTATTCCCAGTTGTTTTATTTGGGGATCAGGGATATTTAAGGACACCTTATGCATGTTTGCTCTTGGTTGGTTTACTTTTTGTATTTTCCAGATGCTGCTGCAAAAGAACTTTACGTTCAGCAATATGGTGATGCTCTTTGTGTCGTTTGTTGTAATCTATATAGTAAAAATATACATATTGCTGGCATTCATACCGGCCCTGGCGCTTTGGGTTGTATTTACCTATTCAGACAAGGTCAAAAGCGGGACCTTACGTTTTCTGATTAAAGTAGCACTTGCCGGACTGGTCGTGCTCGGTTTTTTTATCTTATCCAATGTTTTTGCAGACGAACTGGGCGGATACTCATTAGACAATATTGCCAAAACGGCCGAAATCACCCGCAGCTATGTATACGGCGAGTCCGGGAATGACGGTTCGGGTTACGACCTTGGTGCAATTGATCCCAGTGTTTTCGGTTTGATCAAAGTATTTCCCAAAGCATTGACAGCAGCGTTATACGGTCCTTTCTTATGGGAAGCTAAAAAAGTAATTGTCCTGTTCAATGCTGCAGAAGCAACACTTTTCCTGCTCATTACTTTGCGGATTCTGATTCGGATAGGTCCCAGGGCGATCTGGAAGGAGATCAGTAAAGATGCCAATATCCAGTTCTTTCTTATGTTTACCATCATTTTCGGCTTTGCTGTAGGGCTCACATCCGGAAATTACGGATCGCTTTCAAGGTACAGGATTCCCTGTCTGCCTATGTTTGCTTTATCCCTGATGCTGATCTATTATAAATCGGGAAAAGATAAGCGTGATCTGTTCCCATTGTTGAAAATCTAACCCTGTAATCGCTGATGAAATTCATATCCTGGCAAGACTACCTTCTACTGCCTGTTTTTATATTTATTATTTACAGGATCGGGGTAGCCATATGCAATAAATATTATCCCCCCGGGCACCCCTGGAGGCAGTATTTTATATATGGGCTGCTGGTAAAAATCATCGGTGCTATTTTTATCGGGATGGTATACCAGTATTATTACGGAGGAGGGGATACATTCTACTATTTCTACCATGCAAAAGTGATCAACAGTGCCTTATCTGAATCGTTTACCAAATGGCTGGCCCTGTTGTTTCATGTGCCCAGCGTGTATGACGGGGAATATTTCAATTACACATCCCGCATGGAGTGGTACAATGACAAGAGTTCTTATATGGTCTGTTGTATTACGGCATTTTTCAACATCTTCACCTTCAATACTTTCCTGCCCACGTCGCTGATCTTTTCCTTTATGTCCTTCAGTGGTGTCTGGGCTATGTTCCGGACATTTGCCAAGCAATACCCGCATCTTACAAAATACATTGCCATTGTTACACTTTTCATTCCCAGTTGTTTTATTTGGGGGTCTGGTATATTTAAGGATACGATATGTATGTTTGCTCTTGGCTGGATGTTATACTGTGCTTTTCAGCTGTTGATTGAGCGGAATATGTCCTTTTCCAATATTTTCTTCCTGCTGCTGAGCTTTTACATCCTGCTCATTGTAAAAGTATATATCCTGATATCCTTTCTTCCTGCCCTTGCCTTATGGATATTGTTTTCGTATTCGCATAAAATCAAACCGTCGGGTATCCGCTTTGTTACAAAAGTCATCGTTGTTTCTGTAGGAATGGTGGCATTTTTAGGAGTGTATAGTTATTATTCATCTGCCCTGGGCCGTTATTCCCTGGATAATATTGCAAAAACTTCTTTGGTTACGCGGGACTGGATTGCATATTCTTCGGGTGATCAGGGATCAGCTTATGACCTTGGTGATTTTGAACCCTCGTTTAGTGGTTTATTGTCTAAATTTCCACAGGCTGTGAATGTGACCCTGTTCCGGCCCTATATATGGGAGGCCAATAAGTCGCTGATTTTCCTGAACTTACTGGAGTCTATGCTTTTTCTTTTCCTGACGCTAAAGCTACTGTTCGTAGTTGGACCGATGAAGATCTGGAAGACCATTTCTACTGACCCTAATATTCAATTTTGCCTGATCTTTTCTATTGTTTTTGCTTTCTCCGTTGGTATCTCTACCTACAATTTCGGTTCATTGTCGCGGTATAAAATACCCTGTTTGCCCCTGTACTTCCTGGGCCTGGTCCTGATCTATTATAAGAATAAGCCACTGACCAGTAAATTTTTATTTTAGCACAGCATATGGCGGAGGTCTCTGTAATCATTGTCAATTACAACACTACTGAGGAGGTGATCCGGTGCATCCGTTCGGTTATAGCGCAAACAAGGGATGTTTCGTTCGAGATCATACTGGTGGACAATAATTCGCCTGACCGGTCCATCGATGAACTTACGGTATTGTTTCCTGACATCCGTTACATAAGAAACAGGCGAAATGAAGGCTTTGGCAGCGCGTGTAATACTGCCGCAGCAACGGCACAGGGGGCATTCTTTTTCTTGCTCAACCCGGATACCGTGTTGTACAATAATGCGATCCTGTTGTTCTACAGGTTCTGGAAGCAACATGAAGCCAGTCTTGCCTTATCCTGCCTCGGGGCGCAGATGAGTAATGACCGTGGAGAAGCGGTACACAGTAAAGGTGATTTTCCCCGCATGCGCCTCTACCTGCAGCAAAAGGTAAAAAGCCTGGCAAACCGGTTACGGACTAAAAAGGAGGTACCGTTATTCTCTGTTCCGGTGAAACCTTTTGAAGCTGCAGAGTATGTAACCGGCGCGGATCTTTTTATCTCTAAAAAGAATTTTGAACTGGTACAGGGGTTCGATCCCCGTTTTTTTCTGTACTTTGAAGAGACCGACCTGCAATATCGTTTGGCAAAAAAAGGCAGGCAGGCTTACTTGGTTGAGGGGCCACGGATAGGCCATGCACAATACAAGAGTTTCGGGGGTAATACGAAGCAGCAAAGGGTCCTGTACCGTGAGAGCATGTTGCAGTACTTTCAAAAGCATAACCCGGGAGTTCGTTTTTTTGCTTTCTACCTCTGCTGGAATTTATTGGATTTTCGCACACTAGTTCAGAAAATAGGCTATGGCTCAAAAACGGGATAAGTTAATCGTCATAGCCGAGCCTGTACACTTCGGCGATACACACGTACAGGTCAACAGTGCTTTTGTGGCGCTGTTCAGGCAAGTATATATTGATCACGAGGTCCAGCTTGTAGCGGAACAAAAACATATCGACGCGCTCCGGGCCAATGCAGGAGACAAAATCCATACGATCACCACACGGCCATTTGCCGCCTACAGCAGACCCGGTTTTTTTTACTGGCCACAAAAGATATTGGGGGAATGGCGGCAGATATTTAAAGTAGTACGGGAAGCGAAAAA
>DATJDO010000109.1:0-1555 GCA_035497375.1 Chitinophagaceae bacterium
CAAAATCGCTCAGTTTTACCATACCGAATGCCGGCTTGTGCTGTTCATAGTCTTCGTACAGCAGGCCATTGCCTTGTGCCGCCTGCATGGCGACAAATCCCTTGGCGATGTCCGGGTTCATACCTGCAGCGATCATGCCGTTTTGCAGGGCCTCGTCAGTAATGACGCTCCATTGCAGATCCGGCTTGCCTATGGCGGCACCTAATGCTTGTGCGATTTCGTTGGGCGACACTTCGTCGCTGGCAATATAGCGTACGCTTCTGCCGGTAAAGGGCTTTCCTATTTCTTCAGCGATCACCTGTGCAATGTCAGCAGGGGCCACCCAGGGCTCTTTCCGGTCGCCGCCATAATTGGATACGATGATTCCCAGCTGTTTAATAGTCCGGATAAAGGAGTGCATATTGGTATAAAAACCTACAGGCCGCATGAATTTGATGTGTACGTCTTCTGGTAGGGAACGTAAAATGTTTTCAGCGTTATAATGAAATTTCAGAATGCCGTTGCCTTCATTCATGTGCGCACCCACACTGCTGAGGTGAATGACCTTTTTGATACCCGCGTACAGTACAGCTTGTTTGTAATGATGGACAATGCGGTCAATCGCTTCCAGGTAGTCCAGGTCTTTGTTGAAAAAACCACCGGCGGCTTCCAGGGTTTCCATCAGGTATACAATGTCTGCGCCATGGAAGGCGCGGACGAGGAAGGCGCCGTCTTCTATACTGCCGATAGCAGCTTTGGCACCCAACGCTTCAATTTCCGTTTGCCTTTCGGCTTTACTGCTGATAACGGTTATGGAGTGCCCGTTTTGCACCAGTATTTTGGCCAGAGGCCTGCCTATGTTGCCCAGGGATCCGCTTAATACAATATTCATGTACTTCCTTTTTACACAGCAAAAGTGGGTGAAGTTGCGGAAGTGTTTGTAACCATATCTGCTTTTATTGTAGCCAAAACCAGAATTTATAGTAATTCCACATACCCATCCGTTCCATTTACCCGTATGCGTTGTCCATCCCGGATCAGTTGCGTTGCATTTTCGGCCCCGACTACAGCGGGCAGTCCATATTCCCGGGCAATGACGGAACCATGGGTCATTAGCCCGCCCACTTCAGTGACCAATCCTTTTACCGAAACAAACAAGGGTGTCCAGCTGGGATCGGTAAAGCGGGTAACCAGGATGTCTCCTGCTTCCAGTACCGCATCGTTCATATCCAGGATCACACGGGCCCTGCCTTCTGCAATACCTGAAGAAACCGGCATGGCCGCGATGGCGCCTGCAGGCAGATTTTCTATTTTGTAAGTCCCGGTAAAGATTTTTCCTTCCGATGTCATCGCGCGTGGAGGGCTCAGCTTTTCAAAGCGTTTGAAGGCTTCTTTTCTTTTTTGAATGAGTTCCTGGTCTGCATGTTGTGTGCGCACCGCCTCACGAAACTCTTCAAATGTAAGGTAATAGCTGTCTTCCCGGTGCTGCAGTACGCCTGTATGCATCAGTTGCGCTGCTTCTTTGAGCAGGGCTTGTTTATAGACGAAGTAACGGCTTACAATGCCATACTTTGGG
>DATJDO010000110.1:0-9518 GCA_035497375.1 Chitinophagaceae bacterium
AGATGCTGAAGTACCTGGCTACCCTGCTGGGCTTCACCAGCCATATGCCTTATGAAACAGCACATCCGGTCTACACTTTCCTGGACAAGCCATGGGTATATTACAGCGCCTACAGCGTGGCCCTCTTGCTGGCAGCCGTATTGCTGATCCGGTACAGAAAGCTGTCCTCCAGGCTCCAGGCAGCTACAGTCTTATTTGGTATGGCGATGATGTGCATCATCATCATTTCCCCGATGTATTTTGACGATACCATGCAGCTATACAACAGCCGCCGCTGCTATGAACTCAGCTTCCCTGTCTACATGCTGCTGAGTATAGGCATCTTTTCTTTATTGCCTGCCACGAGGCTGCCACGCGTATTGCTGATCATCTACCTGTGCAGTTGTACCTTGCTGGCTGTAGGCAAAGCCTACCAGTGGCGGCGTGCCGACTACATGCAACGGACTGTACTGCGGCAATACAAATGGCAAAACACGCCACATGTGCTGATCCTGAACCTGCCCTGCTATTACCGCGATATCCGCATCATCGCCACCAGCAAATGGGACGAATTCCAGGAAAATCTGAATGTATTTGGCTTCGATTCGTCAAGGCACAAAATCCAGTACGTTTCTTCGTACAACATGAACTCGCTCTGGGATGGTGCACATGTGACGATGCTGGACAGTGCTACGCTGAAGGTCACGCTGAACCAATGGGGTTCATGGTGGATGTATAACCTGAACGGGGCTACAGATGTGGAAACTGAGGATTACCGACTGGAGATGAAAGATGTGGGGCACGAGTACCTCCTGCACCTGAAAAAACCAGCTTCTTACTTTACCATACTGTACCAACAGGCAGACCAGTGGAAAGTGGTCGATCCGGCAAAACGGGAAGAACAATGGTAAGGTTTTCGAAAATGTATTGGAGCCGGCCAAACCGGAGGTATCACCATAAGCTTATACACCTGTAAGGTTTTGAAAACCTTATAGGTTTCAGACAAACAAAAAGGACAACCGGTACCGGTTGTCCTTTTTACTGAAATATGAGTTTTATTTTTTCTTCTTAGGAGTAAAGATCGCAATCATCCTGCGGCCTTCCATTTTTGGCATACTTTCAAGAGAGCCTACTTCAGCAAGCCTTTCTGCAAATTTCAACAGCAGCAGCTCACCTCTTTCCTGGAACATGATTGCACGACCTTTGAACTGCACATAGCACTTTACCTTATCTCCTTCCTGCAGGAACTTTTCTGCATGCTTGGATTTAAAATCAAAGTCGTGATCGTCCGTATTCGGTGTGAACCGGATTTCTTTGATCTCTGATTGTTTTGCTTTCGCCTTTTGTTCTTTGTCTTTTTTCTTTTTCTCGTACAAGAACTTCTTGTAGTCAATGATGCGGCACACCGGAGGCACGGCATTCGGCGATATTTCTACAAGATCCACGCCTTGCTCTTCTGCCATGCGCAGCGCCTCATTCAAAGGGCATACCAATGGTTCCGCACCATCACGGATCAGGCGCACTTCTTGCGCAGTAATTTCATTGTTGAGGCGGTGTTCGTTTTGCGGAATCCGCGGTTTAAAAGGTACTCTGGGTTTTGGTCTTTTTTGCATTAATTGTTTTTAGTAAAAAATCTGAAAGTCAAAAATAATGTATTTTAATATCGGAATACAGATTATATTTTGTTATTTTTTTGTTCCCGACATCTGGGTTTTGACCATTTCGCTCAGGAAAGTGACGAATTCGTTGTTGGCCATCACCCCCTTATCGCCTTCGCCGTGTTTGCGTACGGCTACCTGGCCATTGTTCATTTCCTGTTCGCCGACCACCAGCATATAAGGCACTTTCATCAGTTCCGTATCACGTATCTTTTTGCCGATTTTTTCATTCCGGTCATCTACGGAAGCCCTGATATCAGAAGCTTTCAGCAGGGCGGCCACTTCGTGTGCGTAAGGGCTGAATTTATCGCTGATCGGCAATACTTTCACCTGCTCAGGCGCCAGCCATACCGGGAAGTTACCGGCACAATGTTCCAGCAATACAGCGGTAAAGCGCTCCAGCGAACCGAATGGTGCACGGTGGATCATCACCGGGCGTTTGCGCGAATTGTCCGAATCTACATATTCCAGTTCAAAACGTTCAGGCAGATTGTAGTCTACCTGTATGGTACCCAGCTGCCAGCTTCTGCCTAAGGCGTCTTTGACCATAAAGTCCAGTTTAGGGCCATAGAAAGCAGCCTGACCGTATTAAATAACAGTACTCAGGCCCTTTTCTGCTGCGGCTTCTATAATGGATTGTTCGGCGATAGTCCAGTTTTCTTCTGAGCCGATGTATTTATCGCGGTTCTCCTTGTCGCGCAGGGAAATCTGTGCGGTAAAGTTTTCAAAATCCAGTGAGGTAAACACATACATCACCAGGTCAATCACCTTCTTAAACTCTTCCAATACCTGTTCCGGGCGGCAAAATAAATGCGCATCGTCCTGGGTAAAGCCACGCACCCTGGTGAGGCCGTGCAATTCACCGCTTTGCTCATAACGGTATACGGTACCGAACTCCGCCAGGCGCAACGGCAGGTCTTTGTAGCTGCGGGGTGAAGACTTATAAATCTCGCAGTGATGCGGACAGTTCATTGGCTTCAGGAAGAACTCTTCCCCTTCGTGCGGCGTCTTGATGGATTGGAAACTATCGGCGCCATATTTTTCATAGTGCCCGGAAGTTTTGTACAGGTTGATGTTGCCACTATGCGGTGTAATGACCGGCAGGTAGCCGCTTTCGACCTGCGCCCTTTGCAGGAAATCCTGCAGGCGCTGGCGCAGCATCGCTCCTTTGGGCAACCACATGGGTAAGCCTGCGCCTACCTTTTCGGAGAAGGTAAACAGCTCCAGCTCCTTACCCAGTTTCCTATGGTCGCGTTTTTTGGCTTCTTCCAGCAAGGCCAGGTATTCATCCAGCTCTTTCTGGGAAGGATAAGTAACCCCGTATACGCGGGTCAGCATTTTATTTTTTTCATTCCCGCGCCAATAGGCACCGGCTATGTTGGTGAGTTTTACAGCTTTGATAAATCCGGTATTGGGAATATGCGGGCCCCGGCACAGATCGGTAAAGGCACCCTGGCTGTAAAAACTGATTTTTCCGTCTTCCAGGTCCTGCAACAATTCTACTTTGTATGGGTCCTGCTTTTCCGTAAAGTAGCGGATAGCATCTTCCTTGCCCACTTCTTTGCGGATATATTCATTTTTCTGACCAGCCAGTTCTTTCATTTTTTTCTCGATCTTCAGCAGGTCTTCTTCGCTGATAGAGGCGCCCCCTAAATCCAGGTCATAATAAAAACCGGTATCAATAGCAGGACCGATACCAAATTTGGTACCCGGAAAAATTGCTTCTATTGCTTCTGCGAGTAAATGCGCAGAAGAATGCCAGAAGGTGGACTTACCGCCTTTATCATCCCAGGTCAGGAATTTTATCGATGCATTGTTCTGTATCGGGCGGCTGGCATCAATCACGGTGCCGTCTACTTCTGCAGCCAGCACTTTACGTGCAAGGCCTTCGCTGATGGATTTTGCGATATCAAGCGATGAAACGCCTGCTTCATATTCGCGCACTGCGCCGTCGGGAAAAGTAATCTGGATCATTGTGTTGTAATCAATAAAAGATGTGCAAATGTAAGTGCATTATTAAAATGGAAATAGAATAAAAAAAACCGCCGGCAGTGCCGACGGTTCTTACTTTTATAAGAGATCGGCCTACATTTTTTCAAATGTTTGCGTGAAGTAATAAGTCATAGAGACAAAAATACCGGTATCCGAAAGGGGCGTGCGGGGGAAATACACTTTCGGAAGCGTGTTGGAATAGGTGATGGTCATTGATTTTTTGTTGATCTTCTGAATCTTGGCTTCTACATACTCCATACCAGGCAGGAATACATTTTTGTTTGCAATAGCACCAATCGTGTATTGTGCATTGTTCATGACCAATATTTTCTGATTGTCCATCAGCTTCCAGTCGAATGGCATTTCGTCTAACTCTCCTCCACATTTTTTCTTTTCAGAAAACTGGGCGCCATGGTAAGCCTCACCAAAAGTGAGATAGTCGTCCAGGCGGCAGGTATCCATATTGCGGTAGATATCATACACGGAATCCTTATCATTGTAAGTGTACTTTACAGTAAACTCTTTTATCTGCCATTTACCGGAACGAAGAATCTCGCTGTTCTCCGTTGCCTGTGTAGACGATTTGGTACAGGAAGCCAGCGAAAGCATCAGGATGGCACAGTATAATAGTTGTTTCATAGAGAAAAAATTGCGACTAAAGGTAATAATGTTTTGTAAAAATAAAAACCAGAGCCTTTTTTATTTAATAAATCTCTATGTCTGCCGGGAGATCGCCGGCCTTATTTCCTATTCAAAGCTGTTTTGCTGCATCTTTGCGGTATGATAAAGTATGCTTTCCTTTTACTGATTGTTTTTTGTAGCCGGAACACGGAGGCACAGTTACCCTACCCGGATAGTATTGCACTGTTCCGGAAACACTACAAGGAAGACTTTATCAAAGAAGAGCGAAGCCCGCTGAAAGGGAATGACACCGCTTACCTGCGCTTTTTCCCTGTCAACAAAGCCTATGCTGTAAATGCAACACTGGAACTAACACCCAAAAGTCCCCAATTCCAGATGCAGACCCATAGCGGTAAAGTACAGCAATACCGGCAGTACGGGGTGGCCAACTTTATTCTGAAAGGTAAAAAGTACAAGCTGCACCTGTACCAGAATCTTAGCCTGATACAACAGGAAAAACATAAAAACCACCTGTTTTTGCCATTCAACGACCTGACGAATTATGAAAGCACCTATGGAGGTGGGCGGTATATTGATCTGAGCACGGATAATATCCATAGTGGAACCATCCGCATTGATTTCAACAAATGTTACAATCCCTACTGTGCATTTAAGGAAGGTTATTCCTGCCCTATTCCTCCTGTCGAAAATCGCTTACAACTGCGCATTGAAGCGGGGGAAAAGCTGTTTGGTAAGAAAACTGCGGAATAAGAAATGGCTTCGCCGGTGAATAGTTATCTTTGCAGCCTTCATAAAACAAAATAATGCTGACCCTACAACTCTTCAGACAGAATAAGGAACTGATCCTTGACGGCCTTAAGAAGAAAAACTTTAAGGAGCCGGAAATTGTCGATGCCATTATTGCCATCGACGAACAACGCCGCAGTATACAGGTGCAAAACGACCATATCGCAGCGGCAGTAAACTCCGCATCCAAAAGTATCGGTTCGCTGATGGGCCAGGGCAAAAAGGATGAGGCCGAAGCTTTGAAGGCTGAAGTAGCGGGTAAAAAAGAAGAAGCAAAAGCTATAGCCAACCGGCTGGCAGAACTGGAGCAGGAGCAACTGGAGCTGTTGATCCGCCTTCCGAACCTGCCGCACGCCTCCGTGCCTGTGGGCAAAACCCCCGAAGAGAATGAAACGGTGCGGAGCGGCGGAGTACGCCCCGACCTCAGTACGCAGCAATTGCCACACTGGGACCTGACGGTAAAGTACAAACTGATCGACTTCGAGCTGGGTAATAAAATCACCGGCAGCGGCTTCCCTGTATACACAGGCAAAGGAGCAAAGCTGCAACGTGCGCTGATCGCCTATTTTCTCGACTACAATACCAGTGCAGATTACTATGAAGTATACCCGCCTTTTATGGTCAATGAGGCCAGTGCCTATGGAACCGGGCAATTGCCGGACAAGGAAGGGCAGATGTATCACGCTACAGAAGATAACTTTTACCTGATCCCTACCGCAGAGGTACCGGTGACCAACCTGTACCGCGACAGCATTATCCCCGAACACGACTTGCCGGTCAGAATGACCGCTTATACGCCCTGCTTTCGCCGGGAAGCGGGCTCTTATGGTAAAGACGTACGTGGACTGAACCGCCTGCACCAGTTTGACAAAGTAGAGATCGTACAGTTTACACATCCCGAAAAGAGCTACGAGGCACTGGAAGAGATGGTACTGCATGTAGAAAAACTACTGCAAAACCTGGGCCTGGAATACCGCATTCTCCGCCTTTGTGGTGGTGATATGAGCTTTACATCTGCGCTCACTTATGATTTTGAAGTCTACAGCGCCGCCCAGGAGCGTTGGCTGGAGGTAAGCTCTGTCAGTAACTTTGAAAGTTTCCAGACCAACCGTTGCAAAATCCGGTACAAGAGTACCGAAGGTAAGACACAGCTGGCGCACTCCCTGAACGGCAGCTCCCTGGCCTTGCCCCGTATCCTGGCCTGCCTGCTCGAAAACTTCCAGACAGTGGATGGTATCCGTATACCAGAGGTATTACGTCCTTATTTCGGAAGTGATGTGATTAATTGATTTTTTGCTACTTTTAAAAAAATACTTTTAGCATATGATACAACGTATCCAATCCATATGGCTTTTCTTCGCGGCTTTTGCCAGTGCAGCCCTGTTCATCTTCCCCTTATATCATTACACACCGGCCGGCTCAGCCATTCCGCTGCTGATGGGTGCAAAGAATGAATACCTGTTGCTGCTGCTTGCTGCATTGATGACCTTGCTACCCATGATCACAATCTTTATGTTTAAAAACAGGAAACGCCAGACAAACCTGATATGGCTGAGCATCCTGGCCTCTGCTGGTTTTATCGCAGCGATGCTGATGAAGATTCAAAACCTGAAAAATGCCGTTCCTCCCGCTACAAACGACAATTTTGCTTTGCCGGGACCAGTTATCCCGGTGGTTGTGATTGTTTTGCTCATTCTTGCTTTGAGCGGCGTACGGAAAGATGAAGCGCTGATCCGCTCTGTAGACCGCCTGCGTTAGGATACAGATAAACACAAATTGTACAGTTGTTTTGGCCTTACGGTTAAAACAACTTTTTCTTTTTCAGCACTTCATTCACATAGTGGCTCACGTCCTTACTCGGTTTCAGCCACAGCACAAGACCGGCAAATCCTATAGTAATCAGGGTGCTTCTCCAGACCACATCCCAATAGGTGTTTCCAGAATGCGGTAACAAAAGCACCGGTACTGCTACAGCAGCCCCGATCAGCAATGTGGTCAGCGTGCCTTTGGAAAACGGATGCAAGCGCATTTTGGTCCAGACAAGATAGGTCTTTACCACATTGAATACAAGTAATGACCCCGAATACACAAAAGCTGCCCCATATACCCCAAACGGAGGAATCAGTAACCAGAAGGCGACAAACATCAGCGCAACGAGACCCAGGGACAGGTAAAAATTAAATTTGTAATAGGGAGACATATTAAGCGCAATATCATTGAGGCCGGTACTGCAATCAATGAGCCGCCCGGAGATCATGATCAGCGTCAGAATAATGATATCACCCTGCATTTTGGGCAATATGGCTGCCGCATTGTGGAGATTGCACAGGATAAGCACATACATAAATACGGAAGCAATAAAAATATTGATACCGGAACGGCTGTAGGAATCCGTTACTTTATCGTGCAGTTGCTGTACATAGGCCTTACTTAAATCTGTCGCCGCCGGGGCGGTCATAGCCCGGTACGGGATCGATATCAATGTGGCTATATACACTGCATTGGTATAGACAGGGATAGCGTTCAGGCCATTTTCATCTAAGCCCAGCAACATCTGCGTATCCAGGAAACCGATCAGCAGAGTGGATACACTAACGAGCGCATGGAAGCCCGAAAAGGTAAAAATTTCACGGTACTCTCTCCGGGACAACAAACCCCAATTGAAAGAAAACCTGAAATCCGGCAATTTTCCTACCATGAAATAAAGAATGCATAAAGCCATCAAGTTGACCGCCACATAAGCATAAACAAACACATTAAAATTGATCAGGGAAAAACCAAAAAGCAGGAACAGCACCAGGTTTGACCCTTTAATGAAGACTTCCCTAACAAAACCCACTTGTGCCGTTTTGATATGTGCATTCAAGAAAGCCTCCAGGCACACGATAACAATGCTGAACAGCGTGAATAGAGGGAAGCATACGATATACCTGCGCAGCAATGCGATATCTTTCTTCTGAAAATACCCCATCCATACATCCTGAAGCAAAAAATACGGAATGGCCGCCAGGAAGAACAAAAGTACCGGCACCAGGAAACATAAAGACAATAATACGGACTTGCGCTCATGATCCTGTTGATGATCATAGCGGTGCAGGTAATAAAAAAGCGTATTGCCCATACCTGCTGTCAGGAAGAAACTGGCCAACGCTCCCTGTATGGGTAAATTCCGAACAAAACCCAGCTCCTGCTCGGGCATTGTATTGGACGATATCAGGATCAAAATACCGCCAAGAGCAGCTCCCAGGAAGGTAACGATAGTAGTTTTGATCGACTGCCTGAATACTACACCCATTGCCTATAATTCAAAATAACGGACGATACATTCGCGCAGCAGCTGCTCCTGGTCTTTCATTGCGGCCGGAGCTTCAACGCCGGTAGGAATATAGTGCGGCCAACCTTCTTCATCGTACTGGTCCAGCACAAAAACACCGACCTGGCTCAGCAGTTTGCACACGGCAATATGCATCAGGTCCTGCTTCTGCTCTTTTGTAAAATTCTTGTTTTGGGGAAATGCACCCAGTTCGTTGATCCCGATCAGGTACAGCATGCCTTCCATATCCGGCTTTTTGCCAAAACGCTCCACCATCAGGAACTCTACATTGATCCACCTTTGTTCGAAGTCTTCCATAGCCCCGCAAAGATAGGGGCGGAACAGCAATACGTATCAGGTAGCCTTGCAAACGGTATTTATCCTGCACTTAATAGGAATTTCATATTTAATGGCTACTTTGGCCTACTGTTCCATGATGCGCTTCTTTTTTATGACTTGCTGCAGACATTTGCGGAAAAGCTTATTCCTCGCCTGCCTTTTACTGCTGTGCAGCTCCACGGTGTTAGCACAGCAGCAGGACAGCCTGCTTCGCCTTGCGCGTACACACCGCGCAGACACTGTACGCATTAACGCCTACCTGGAGCTGGCTTCGGTTTCCCGCAAAGATGCTGCACTGCTGCAGCAATATGCTGATACAGCTTTGTTGTTTTCTAAAAAAGCGGCCTATGCCAAAGGAATCATCCGGGCGATGGCGTACCAGGCTTTGGTGCAGCAGCTGACCGGTGAGGCAGAGGCAGCAAAAAAAGCTTATGCCGCCGCAATAAGCCTGGCCCGGCAATTAAAATGCCGGCAGGCGGCAGGCCTTGCTTACCGCAACTATGCCGCATTGCTTAAAGAAGAACGCCGTTATGACGAGGCACTGGCGTACAACGATTCTGCTTTACAGATTTTTACCGGTACCGGGGACTCCCTTCAGCTGGAAACCCTCTATGGTAATATCGGCCGTATTTACCTGGAAAAAGACCAGTTCAGTGAAGCCATAAAATACTTTCTGACCGGCATGGCCGCTTACGAGCGAAGAGGTAACTTCTTCGGCATCTCCAAAACCTACAATGATATCGGAACGGTGTACGAACGTATGGGTGATAACCAGCGGGCGCTCAACAGCTTCCTGAGCATGCTCGCAC
>DATJDO010000111.1:0-4248 GCA_035497375.1 Chitinophagaceae bacterium
GCAAAAGAAAGTGCAAATTTCCGATGCCATTCAATCAGGAAACCAGTCATCTGGTCACCATATACTTCAAATGTTTTAGCTGTAACATCCGTGTACAATTTGGCGCTCCGTGCCTGTGATTCAGCAATCTCCAGTACCTGGCGGCGCAAAGAATCGGGTACAGAGCCCAGGAAAGTGTTTGCATAAGGCTTCCGCTCTCCTGCTTTGGCCATACCTTTTCTAAGTTCATCGGCGAAAGTCGAACGGATACTGACAAAGTTTTTCAACTCATCTTCAAAGCGCGCCGCTTCCCTGGGCCGGCTGCGTTTTACGCTGTCGATATTTGCATTCAGCTGAGAAATATTCATCATCGTTTGCCCGCCCCGCATTGTATTTTCATCCGTCTTCTGCACTTTGGTAAAAGAAGACATGTCAAATATCTTGTCATACTGTTTGAACTTCATCCTGATCTGGGAATAGCTGTTAGTGCCCCCTTTACCATTGATCGATTCTTCATAACGCCAGCCATTGCGCAGGCGGAAGATCAGGTAGCGCTTATCCGCAGAAGGGATCATTTCCCCGTCATCTGCCAGAACCAGTTTATCATTGCCAACACCACCGGAGTTATCGTATATAATGATATTTTTGATCGATCTCCCATCTTCGCTCTTGCTGCCGATCCGTATGGCATAACCATTAATCTCCGTATTGAATTGACCTTCGCGCAGGCTAAGGGTCAGCTTTGAATTACGCAGGTCATACAACAAAGTATAAGCCTTGAGGTTAGCAACCGGTATTACGTTGTTGCTGAAAAAGAAGGCCATTCCGCTGATAATGACCATGACAATGAACAGTGGCCGCATGATGCGCAACAGGGAATTGCCGGCAGACTTAATGGCTACCAGTTCATAGTTCTCCCCCATACTGCCAAAAGTCATGATGGAAGCCAGCAATACAGCCAGTGGAAGCGCCAGGGGAACCAGTGTAGCAGACATATACAGCAGCAACTGCAGGATCAGCAGTACACCAAAGCCCTTGCCGATCAGTTCGTCCATATACAGCCAGAAAAACTGCATAGCCAGCACAAACAGCATCACGAAAAAAGTGACGATGAACGGGCCGATGAAACTCCGGATGATTAGGATATCTAATTTCTTGAACAACAGTTGAAAAAATTTGCACAAACCTACTGAATTTGAAGGGCAAATGAGAGCTGCGAACCAATAAATATGGCAGGGGAAACAGATTCCCTATCTTGCACTTTTTACAGTAAATGGAAAGAACGATTATTATATGGCATAATGAATTATGCTCCACCAGCAGGCGTGCACTGAGTTTCCTGCAAGACAAAACATTTACAGTGAATGTCCGCGACTACCTCGCCGACCCACCTTCTGTGACAGAGCTGGATGAGCTGCTGCGTAAAATGAATGCAGGTCCGGAGGCTATACTCCGTGAAAAAGAGCCTGTATTCCAGAAACTGTTTGCCGGTAAAACACTGAGCCGGCAGGAATGGCTCGAAGCCATGAATACACATCCGGTCATTATAGAACGGCCGGTCATCATCATGGGTGAAAAAGCGTGGATGGGTCGGCCTGCCGAGGCGTTTGAGCAGATCATACGCTCTATCACTGCTTAGTACCGCCGTGCAGTATCCCGCCAAATATCCCGCCCTGCCGCCCTTTTGTCTTCATAAAATTTTAATACCTTCGCCACCTTCAACTTTTATATTCAAATAAAAAAGACAGATTTTCTGCGATGAAAAAATTGCTATTAACATTGTCCTCCTTCCTGTTGCTGCATACGGCAAAGGCAGATGAGGGCATGTGGATCCCATCCCTGATCGGGAAAAACTATGAGGAAATGAAAAGGCTCGGATTGAAGCTGAGCAAAGAAGACCTCTACAGCATCAATCACTCCAGCCTTAAAGACGCTGTTGTTCAGTTTGGCGGTGGCTGCACCGGGGAAATGATCTCGCCCAAAGGCTTGCTGCTGACCAACCACCACTGCGGTTACGGTGCCATAGCGACCTTAAGCAGTGTAGAAAAAAACTACCTGGATAACGGGTATTGGGCTAAAAGCCTGGGAGAAGAATTACCTGCTGAAGGCATTACTGCCTTGTTCCTGCAGGAGATTGTCGATGTGACCAATGCTATGAACAGGGCAGTAGGTACAGCCAAAGGCGACAAAGCGAACAAACTACGCGAAGAAGCCATCAAAACCATTGAAAAGGAAGAAAGTAAAAACGGTAAGCTCGTAGCCAATGTCAAAGAATACTTCAATGGCAACCAATACCTGCTGTTGATCTATAAAAAATATACCGATGTGCGTTTTGTGGCAGCTCCCCCCAAATCACTGGGCAAATTTGGCGGCGATACGGACAACTGGATGTGGCCCCGCCATACCTCAGACTTCTCTATCTTCCGTGTCTATGCCGACGCAAACAATGAGCCTGCGGCATATTCAGCGAACAATGTACCCTTCCAGCCGAAAAAATTCCTGCCCGTTTCCATTAAAGGCAACCAGGAAAAAGATTATGCGATGATTCTCGGCTACCCGGGCCGCACCAACCGCTATGAAGTATCTTACGGTATCGACCTGGCGCTGAAGGAAACCAACCCTTCTATTGTAGAGATCCGCACCAAACGGCTGGAGATCATGAAGCGCCATATGGATGCAGACAAAGCTGTATACCTGAAACAGACCTCGCGCTACGCAGGTATTGCCAACTACTGGAAATACTTTATCGGTCAGAGCGAGCAGCTGAAGCGCCTCAATGTAGTAGACCAGAAGAAAGCGCAGGAGCGCGCCTTCACCAAATGGTCTGCGAAGAACAACGAAGGATACAATGAGCTGATGAGCGATTTTGCCGCTATGTATGCCGATTACAAGCCCTACGCCAAACACGCGGTGTATTATTCTGAAGCATTCCGGGCAACTACACTGGCCCGTATTGCGGCCGCAGTCGTACCGCTGGAAAAAGCCCTTGCCAAAAATGACGGGAAAGATTCAGTAGACAAATATGTAAAGCAATTACAGGCAGCCTTCAAGGCCAACATGAAGGATTACGACGAGTCTACAGACAAAGAACTCTTTGCCGAAATGACCAGAATGTACTACAATAATGTACCCAAAAGCCAGCATCCGGACATCTTTCAGCGTGTGATCTTCAAAAAGTATGGCAGTGAAAACCTGGACAAAACATTTACAGGCTATGCTGAAGATGTGTACAAAAAGACCTTCCTGACAGATGAGAAGAAACTGGACCTCTTCTGCGCCAATCCTTCACTGGAAGCTATTGACAAAGATCCGGCCATCCAGTACGCCATCAGTTTTGTGCACAATTTCGACACCTACTACCAACCGAAAGTGGATGAAATGAGCAAAGAGAAAAAAGTACTGAGCAAGCGCTATGTACGCGGCCTGATGGATATGAAAGACGGCGAACTCTTCTACCCCGATGCCAACTCCACCATGCGCATCAGCTATGGACAGGTGCTGGCCTATGAGCCCCAGGATGCTGTATCCTACAAGCATTTTACCACCATTGACGGCATGATGACCAAATACAAAGCCGGAGATGATGAGTTTGACTTACCTAAAGACCTGCTGCGCCTGTACAAGAAAAAAGACTACGGCGAATATGCAGACACCGACGGCACCCTGCATACCTGCTTCATCACCAACAACGATATCACCGGTGGCAACTCCGGCAGTCCGGTGATCAATGCCAATGGTGAGCTGATCGGCTGTGCCTTTGACGGCAACTGGGAAGCCATGAGCGGCGACATTGCTTTTGACAAAAAATTCAAACGCACTATCGTTGTTGATATCCGCTTTGTCTTGTTCCTGATTGATAAAATGGGCGGCGCCCGCAATTTGATTGACGAAATGGACGTGCGGAAATAAGCACACAGTAATGTATACTCTACAAAACAGCCCCGATTTGGGGCTGTTTTTTTTGCAGCTCATGAGCGCTTGGCACTGATTATGCCGTTACTATCAATTCAGGAAAACAACATTTATATGTAAAACGAATAATATAAGCATATTGAAAACAAAAATACATGAAACTTAATCGATTCGGAAGATTGCTGGTCTATTTTTGCAATTATTCATAAGTAGAATAATCAATAAAGATATTTATCTATACAAATATTTTTCACGTATCCGCTATACCCTATATAAATTTACCGATGATACAACGTCTATCTTTACTATCTCTGCTTTTCCTTTGCTGCGGGCAAGCCTGGTCGCAGACCAACGTCG
>DATJDO010000112.1:0-4276 GCA_035497375.1 Chitinophagaceae bacterium
CCGCAAAAATGGAAGAAGGGAAACCCGGTATCGCAAACGGACTGTACGATACCGATCACAAAAGCTACCTGCGCTTTGCCGCTGCAGATGCCTGGGTATCTGTCCTGGAGTTGCAGCAGGAGGGGAAAAAGCGCATGAACATTACTGATTTCCTGCGGGGATTCCGGAAGTAAATAGTTTTTTGGCTATTTATGCAATTGCCTGAACTCAAATCTCTCTGCTGAATCATTGCCTCTATATGGCACGCTATCCATACTTTCAGAGGAAAACTCATTGTCACCAAAAGGTTGTCATCCCATACAGGAATTTATCAGTAAACACCCAGAAACACTCTCCGGCTGCACAGTAGGTGCATGCAGCATGTTACCAGCATACAGCCGGGCTAAACCCTATACGTTTACAGAAATGAGCTTCGTTTGTACCTTTAGTTATCTTCGTACCATCAAGGTATGGGAACCTCTTAATTAAATACGGTCATTCCGAAGAATTAGGGATCTCTACTCAAAAACATAAGGAACAAACAGTGTGGATAGACGCCTCCTGTCATCAGCATATTAGCTAAAATCTATGAGGTTTTGGAAACTTTATAGGTTTACCGGACATCTTTTCGGAAAATCACCAGTTCTATTGTTTTTTAAAAACATTTGACATATCTTACATTCGATCCGAAAAAATATTTCATGGTATAGGATCTGTTTACTGTTAAAGTACCCCTTTGGCGAGGGGTACTTTTTTGTTTGGGTACAGTCGAAAAGCAATGACAATATCCAGGTAGACTATGGCCCGAAACAAAAAGCCTGCCACTAACGATAGGGCAGGCTTTTTCTATAGAAGATCTAAATGGCTATTCCAGTTCGAAGCTTTCGATAAACTTGGTGGTAAAGTCGCCTTCTTTGAACTTTTCGTTTTTCATCAGTTGCTGATGGAAAGGTATGGTGGTCTTGATACCCTCGATCACATATTCGCTCAGGGCGCGCTCCATAGTGGATATTGCCTCTTCACGCGTTTGTGCTACGGCAATGATCTTAGCGATCATACTGTCGTAAAACGGGGGGATGGAGTACCCGGCGTAGATATGGGAGTCTACACGCACACCGTGTCCGCCGGGGGTATGCAATACCTTGATCATGCCCGGGCTGGGGCGGAAATCTGCATACGGGTCTTCTGCATTGATACGGCATTCAATGGCATGCATTGTTGGCTCATAGTTTTTACCGCTGATAGGAATCCCGGCAGCGATCTTGATCTGTTCTTTGATCAGGTCGAAGGTAATCACCTCTTCTGTTACGCAATGCTCTACCTGGATACGGGTATTCATTTCCATAAAGTAGAAATTGCGGTACTTATCCACCAGGAATTCGATGGTACCAACGCTTTCGTAGTTGATGGCCGCTGCTGCTTTAATGGCTGCTTCACCCATTTTTGCACGCAACTCAGGCGTCATAAAAGGGGAAGGCGATTCTTCTACCAGCTTCTGATGGCGACGCTGTATAGAGCAGTCGCGCTCGCTCATATGGCATACTGTACCAAACTGGTCTCCGGCTACCTGGATTTCGATATGGCGCGGCTCTTCCACGAATTTCTCCATGTACAGGCCGTCGTTTTTGAAGGATGCAGCCGCTTCTGTTTTGGCTGTAGAGTAGGCTTTCTCAAGCTCTCCATCGTTCCACACCACACGCATACCCTTACCACCACCACCGGCAGTAGCCTTCAGGATAACAGGGTAGCCCACCTCTGGCGCCAGCTTCTGGGCATGTTCCAGGCTTTCCAGCAAACCGCCCGAACCAGGTACACAGGGTACGCCGGCAGCGATCATGGTTTCTTTGGCTGTAATCTTATCGCCCATTTTGCGGATCATCTCCGGTGTGGGGCCAATGAATTTCATGCCATATTTACCGCAGATTTCGGCAAAGTCGGCGTTTTCAGCGAGGAAACCGTAACCGGGGTGAATGGCATCTGCATTGGTGATCTCTGCCGCGGCCATGATGGCGGGAATATTCAGGTAAGAATCGCTGCTTGCGGGCTTACCGATACAAACAGCCTCATCAGCAAATTTTACATGCAGGCTATCTTTATCTGCAGTGGAGTAGACCGCAACAGTTTTGATGCCCATTTCGCGGCAGGTACGAATCACACGCAGTGCGATCTCACCACGATTGGCAATGAGTATTTTTTTAAACATTGAAGGTTTTTTAAAATGAAGCATAAGCCCCGTAAGGCTTATCGTATGGCTTAGTTGAGTTCAACAATAAACATGGGCTGATCGTACTCGATAGGAGAAGCCTCGTCTATCAGTACTTTTACCACTTTACCACTTACTTCGCTTTCTATTTCATTAAAGAGTTTCATCGCCTCTACGATACACAAAGGCATACCTGGCTTGATCTCATCGCCTACATTCACAAAAGGTGGTTTGTCAGGAGAAGGACTGCGGTAGAAAGTGCCGATCATCGGAGACTTGATGGTATGCAGCTTGTCGTTGTTGGCTGCAGGAGCAGGTGTTGCTGCAGGTGCGCTTGCTGTCGCTGGGGCCGGAGCCTGCATTACTGGCGCAGCCTGAGGTGCTGCCATAGCTGGTTGGGCATACATGACCGGGGTCCCGGTCAGTCCGCTTTCCTGCTTGATGGTAATTTCAAACTCACCATCTTTAATGCTGAGCTCGCTGATGTTCGATTTGTTGATCATCTTCACCAGCTCTTGTATCTGTTTGTACTCCATATAGTATTTTTAATTTAACGATAAAACAAAATAAGGCAGCCTTATGCCTTTACACGCTCAATGTAAGCGCCGGTTTTCGTGTCTATTTTGATCACATCATTTTCGTTGACAAACAACGGAACCATCACTTGCGCGCCTGTTTCCACAGTAGCAGCTTTCAGGGTGCGGGTAGCCGTATCACCTTTCATGCCGGGCTCCGTATAAGTGACCTGCATGGTAACACTTGGTGGCAGCTCGATTGTCAGCGGCAATTCGGTTTCCGTGTTCACCAGGACAAAGCACTCCTGTCCATCTTTGAACAGTTCAGGGCGGTCGATCATATTTTCGTTGATGACGATTTGCTCAAACGACTCATTATCCATGACGTTAAAGCCGGTCTCATCTTTATAAAGGAACTGGTAGTTGCGACGTTCCACACGCACTGGGTAGATGGTCTCGCCGGAATTCCAGGTTTGCTCGATGGTACGGCTGTTGTCCACACCTTTGAGTTTTGCCCATACTTTAGCTGCTGCCCTTGCGGTTTTGTTTTGTCCGAATTCGATTACTGAATAAAGGCTACCATCTATTTTCAAGATTAAGCCATTGCGCATGTCTGCTGTAGATGCCATAAATTTATTTTACTAAAGAAAAGAAATAGACGGCAAATGTAAATGATTAATGACATAATCTAAAATTTCGGACCGCGCTGTTTACTGCCGCTGCTATCCAATCAGTAAAAATTATATATAGCAAGGGCGGTGCTAAAAAAAAGAGGCCGGATATTCCGGCCCCTTTTACTTAAACATGAAATTTGATGCCCTGGGCCAGAGGCAGGGTAGTACCGTAGTTGACGGTATTGGTTTGCCGGCGCATGTATGATTTCCAGCTGTCTGATCCGCTTTCGCGCCCGCCGCCGGTTTCTTTTTCGCCGCCGAAAGCACCGCCGATCTCTGCACCGCTGGTGCCGATGTTCACATTGGCAATACCGCAGTCGCTGCCCCCCGCAGAGAGAAACAGCTCTGATTCGCGTACATTCAGTGTCATAATAGCCGAAGAAAGCCCTTGCGGAACAGCATTCTGCAAAGCAATTGCTTCTTCAAGATCAGCATACTTCATCAGGTACAAAATCGGTGCAAAGGTTTCGTGTTGTACAATCGGCCAGTGATTCTCCACCTCGTAGATACAAGGTTTTACATAGCAGCCGCTTTCATAACCCTCACCCGTGCACACACCTCCGGCCACCACTTCTGTACCACCGGCTTTTTTCACCTCTTCAATAGAATGCAGGTAAGCTGCCACGGCATCTTTATCAATCAGTGGACCTACGTGGTTATTCTGGTTCAGCGGGTCTCCGATACGGAGCTGACTGTACGCATTGGCCAGTTTAGCTTTAAAACTGTCGTACACCTTCTCGTGAATGATCAGCCTGCGCGTAGTAGTACACCTTTGGCCTGCGGTACCTACCGCACCGAATAAGGCGCCGATAATCGACATGTCCAGGTCGGCGTGTTCGGATATGATAATGGCGTTGTTACCCCCCAGTTCCAGCAGGCTTCGGCCAAGGCGCCCGGCCACAGTG
>DATJDO010000113.1:0-3003 GCA_035497375.1 Chitinophagaceae bacterium
ATTGCACTCCTCAATGGAAAAGAACGGCGCTATACCCTGGCCGATGATCTGGCCCGGAGTGGATGAAAGAAATGCAACTGCGTTTGCACTGCAGTACGTAATGATAAAGCCGTGATCTGTAATGCCCAGCAGGAATCCGTGTGGCTGTATCGTGCCGGGAATATGGATGGGTTCGCTCTCGCAATTTGCGAGGTTTACAGAGTCCCTGTTAACAATGTCTTTTAGCCGGGTCAAAATAGGAATGCTCAATATGGATTAAGAATGAAGGAACCAGTCGTGAATCTCCCTGAATGTTTCTGTTGCTGCTACGATCAGCTCCTGTTCCTTTTTTTGTTCCAGGGCGAAGGCTACCATGTTGTTTACAAAGGCTTTCCAGTATGTGCCGGCCTGTTGCCCGTAGGGCTGGAAATACGCTGCACCGCTTTCAGCATCAATCCCCAGTATCTTATGTATATGCTTGTAGATAACGGCTCCGCCCAGAGTACTGCCTTCTATAACATACATCCTACCCATTGCCTGAGCAGCTTGCAGGTCTGCGGGAATGGGGCAGAGTGGGATCTGTGCGATCTCCGGCTTGGCCAGGCCCAATAGTTCCAGGTCTTTTTCCAGCAAAGCTGTTTTACGCCGGTCTTCAATATCCGGTATGAGCAGGGAAAGCTGCGGGTACACAATTGTTTCGAAAGGCCGGACAAACCCGTACATGGTTTTTAGATAATGAGTGTATTGCTCCCTGGAGACAGCTTCCCCCAGGATGGCTTTGGAAGGTTCCAGGTCTTCCAACTGCTGATGCCAGTAAGACGTACCCTCTCTCAATTGTTGTAAAAAAATATCCCGTTCACTAACAGGGGTAGTGGTTGCTGTATTCATTATATGGTCTTTGATTTTCGCTCCTGCGATAGGCCTGTAAGTTACGGCTGCGCTACTCATTTTCAAACCGATCGGGGTTGTTTTCTATAAAACACTTCTATCCTAATACTCATTGGTGAAAAATAGCAATATTTGTATCATGAAAGGATTGCTACTGACCACAGCCTTGTGTACAGCCCTGATGGCGGGCCTTTTTTTCGCGTATTCGTTCTCTGTTGTTCCCGGCCTGGGCCAGCTTGGGGACTATGAATACCTCAGGGCCATGCAGTCCATTAACAGAGCTATTCAGAACCCCTTTTTCTTCATACCGTTTTTTACCGCAGTGCTATTGCTACCGCTGAGTGCGTACAGGATGAAGGATAGAACAAGAAAACGCTTGTTGCAGGCTGCCGCCGCTTGTTATACTATAGGTGTAATGCTTGTTACGATAATAGGAAATGTGCCATTGAATAATGCTATAGAAGCCATGGAGCTTCACAATATGTCTGTATTGGAGCTGAAAGCACAGCGTTTTGCTTTTGAGCCTCTATGGAACCGGCTGAATATGGTGCGGACTGTATGCTCTTCGCTGGCCTTTGTATTTGTGGCTTGGGCTTGCCTGCATAAGGTGAACCCGGCAGATGGGTAAGCAGAGCGAAAAGCAGGAATTTTATAGGAAACAACAATGCGTGTTCTGCCTGCAGCAATTGCGGGCACCTATTCTATAATAGCGGAAGGTCAGGGTGCAACAGGATACAATTCCGGTGGGGTACTTGTTGATTACCTTGTACTGGAAAGAACTCCCTGTGTCGTCAATTTTAATATATGCAGGAATGTATTGACAAGAAATGTGGTCAACTTAACAACACTCGTTTCAGTCGGTTCTCCCTATTATTTTGAGGCAGATTTCGGAGATGGTACTGGCTGGCAGGCTTTAAGCTCCTCGCTTACGCATACATATACTGCAGCAGGTTCTTATTCTATTTGTGTAAGGCAAATGAAACAGAGGGGTTTACACCTGTCTGTACAAGATGTATCGATGTTTGTATCAAGCAGATAGATGTCATTACACGCCCGGTATCCAAAAAGGCAAGTGATGCTATGGATATAGATCAGGAAAGGCAGTTCAAATTTTCCGTAGTGCCCAACCCGGCTTCAACCAGCGTATCGGTTTCGGTAAATGCAGATAAAGAAACAGAAGCCCAGGTCATGATCACAGATATTACAGGCAGAGTGGTTTTGACTAAGACACAGCCAGTAAGTGCTGGTGCCAATAAGGTTGAATGTGACACCCGGAACTTTACAGAAGGCTTGTATAATGTGCAGGTCATAATGGATGGTATAAAAGCTACAGAGCGACTCGTGATCAAACAATAAATGGACTGCAGGAAAAACTGCAGAAAAAACAAGTTTAAAAATGAAGGGATTGTCGCTTATGGCGATAATCCCTTCATTTTTACGGATTCCCCCTCTTTGTTTTCTCTGATTACCAGGCAGTCAGCCATTTTTAACCGGTAGTGAGAACGGAAACAGTTAGATATGTAATGCTGATTATATGGTGATTTGTTCTGTAGCAAAAAATAACGTGGCATACTTTTTGTAGAATTAAATCTTAGATAATAATCTAGCCATAGAAAAACATTTCAACTAATGAGTAGACATTTAATTATATTTCTTTTTTCTTTTTTCCCCTTCTTGTTAACCTATAATGCTGCTGCTCAAACATGTTCCGTAAATGCAGGCGTTCCCTTTACGCTATGCGTAAGTGCAGATTCCTTTATGCTAACAGGCAATTCCACTGGTGCCTTAGCAACAACGGCCACCTGGAGTGTAACATGCCTGCAGGTTTTTATATCTTGAAAGCAGTGTCAGAAGGTGCTCTGATCTATACGTGTAAAGTAGAGATACAGCACTAGCCCCCAAAGGGTTACAGTCATATACAGTGATACACTGACCTCATGCAAAACGCCACAACATTGATCGTTGTGGCGTTTTGCGTTTATTTCGAACTCAAAAATGACTATACGTCAATCTTGGCATACTTCGCATGGCTTTCGATAAACTCACGACGTGGTGGTACTTCATCGCCCATCAGCATCGCAAAGATCCTGTCAGCTTCTGCGGCGCTGTCTATCGTTACCTGTTTCAGTGAACGGG
>DATJDO010000114.1:0-18543 GCA_035497375.1 Chitinophagaceae bacterium
GGCGGCATTGCCAATATCACCATCCGCAAAACAGGGGATCCGGAAATCGCATTCGACATCTGTGTGGCCAATCAGGCGCTGAATGCCCTGGCGCAGCGCATCGGTAAGGAGTATGATGAAGAAGGCCGCTTGGCAGCCTCAGGAAAATTGCTGGAAGCAGAAATAGCCCTGTTGGAAGATGCAGCGTACTACAGGCTCAAAGGCCCTAAGTCTTTAAGCAATGAACAGGCTATGGGCTTCGTGTCAGACTTTGTACACAATGATGCCTACAGCATAGAAGACCGACTGCATACCCTTGTACACATGATAGCCGGGCATATAGAACGCTCGATAGACATGTACTTTGATGAAAGTGCAGATCGCCGGCAGAAAATGCTCGTGACGGGTGGGGGAGCCTTTAATACCTTCCTGGTCCAATTACTCAGGGAAAAACTCACACCGAAAGGAATAGAAATCGAAATTCCTTCCAATGAAATTGTGATGTATAAAGAAGCACTGGTCATGAGCCTGATCGGCATTCTGCGCTGGCGCGAAGAAACCAATACCCTGCATGAGGTAACCGGTGCATCGAGAAGCAGTATCGGTGGTGCGTACTGGATGGGTGCCTAATATTGACCGGTAGACAACAGAACCAGGGTACAGGCTTCCATGGTTTCAATACCCGCCTTTTCAGCCAGGGTTTCCAGTTCCGTATTTTCTGTCCCGGGGTTGAAAATGATCCTTTTCGGCTTTGTGGCCAGGATATAATCATAATACTTCTGCTGATTCGTTGGATTCAGGTATAGAGTAATGGTATCCACAGCAGCAGCCGGTACCTGCTCGTTTATAATCGGCGTGTCCCTGATCATGCCTTTACTTTTGCCTATGGCAATGACTTCATGCCCATGGTCCAGCAACCTGTTGACTGCCAGGTAGCTATACCGGGCCGGATTTTCCGATGCGCCCAAAACCAATGTTTTCTTCGACTTGCTCATATGAATACGTTTGTCCCAAAGGTCAGCTGAATTTTCAGAAAACGCAAGTCTCCTGTCTTATAGATTTTATAAAAGGAAAACGCCCGGCTGTAAGAACCGGGCGTTTTTGTAATTACTCGCTTTCTTCTTTTTTATACCTGAACCCTACCCGGAACCCCAGGTACATATCCAGTTGTTTGGCCTTTCCAAAAATGCCCGATAATATTCCTGAAGAACCGGCATAGAAAGGGCCGGCCCTCAGGCCGATACCCAGGTTCATTTTGGTCAGGTTATTGTAACTGAAGGGTAGGTATGCGGAGAACATCCTGCTCTCAAACCTGGGAGTAAGCATAATACTAGTCAGCGAATTCGGATTGTACGGTTTTGTTTCATTGTTGACCATTGCCAGCTGCAGGTTAGCCGCAACGTAGAATTTGTCCATCGCCCGTACATCGCCACCGATCTGCAGGGTACGGGGCAGCGCTACCCGGTACGAACCGGAGTTTAAACCAGCTGTACGTGTAAAGTATTGCGGATTCTTGTCAAACACAGCCTTTGTCTCCGTGATGCTGGCGCCGTTGAAGGCATCCAGGTAAAATTTCTGACCGGCAAGGATATTGATGTCATAGCCGGCAGTATATTGAGGCAAGCTGTTGTATTTAATACCGCCAATATCCAGTATGGCCACATTTGCCTTGAAAAAATAGGGAATGGTTTCATCCTGCAAATCATCCGGCCTGTATTCGTATACGGCCCCTACATCGGCACCAAAACCAGAGGCATTAAAGCCAAAGCTTACATTATTATCGAAATCCGCCCCCCCTGCACCCAGGGCAATAGAACCGGAAGAATTAGTTGCATAGGCATTTGTGCCACTACCGTCCGCATCAATCGTTGTATTCAGCTTATTCATCTGAAAGTACACATTGCTGACACCTGCAAGGTATTTCAACGTACCTCCTGCTTTAATAAAGTGGTTTCCTTCATTATAAACCACATAAGAACCTGATAAACCAAACTCAGAAAACACATTGGCATTAATGCGCATATTCGTATTGTTGTTGATCGTAAAAGGATAGCCGTTACTTGTTGACGCCTGGTTCGTAATCGAATTGATCAGGTCTCCGTCAAAGTCCCTGATATCAAACAGCACACGTGTGCGGGCCAGGAAGGCAACAGTAGCTTTTTCGTTAATACTGTAGGATACAGAAGGCAGGTGCAGGGCTACATTGAGCAGGATGCTATTAGACGTGCCAGGTCCTACAATATTATTTAAAGAACCTGTATCTGAATTGAGGTCTGAAAACAATCCGGTAAAGCTCTTGTTTTTATTGCCGCCATAGAAATTCCCCCCGAATATATTGACATCCACTTTATAGGGCCCGCCAGCAAGGTTGGCCGGATTAAAAAAGGCACCATTCACACCGTTGTAGTTATCCGCCCGGAAGCCAGCCATCTCCTGGGCGTTTGCCGATATGCATAAACCCGAGACTGAGGCCAGGAGTATATGTTTAAAACTCTTTTTCATTGTTTTGTTGTTTGTTTTAGTTGACGCAAAAGTAAATGAAAAATCAAGTGCTTGATAATGACAACGATAAATACCGGAAAAGGGAAGAAGAGCACAATAAAGCTGGCCAGACCATACGAATCATCCCAAATTTCCGTTAAACACTATTATTCACAAAAATGCGGTTTTACATTAGCCCAACAATAAAGAAAGAACTAAAACTATATGAGCAACATACTGGCTGAAATCCTTTGGGTAGATGATGAGATCGACTCCCTTAAATCGCAGATTATTTTCCTGCAAAGCAAAGGGTATAATGTCACACCGGTATCCAACGGTTATGATGCCCTCGATACCCTTAAAGAAAAATATATCGATGTGGTGCTGCTCGACGAAAGCATGCCCGGTATGACAGGCCTGGAAGTATTGCAGAAGATCAAAGAAAAGTGGAATGACCTCCCCGTCGTCATGGTGACCAAGAACGAGGCGGAGAATATTATGGAAGAAGCAATCGGGGCACAGATATCAGATTACCTGATCAAACCCGTCAACCCCAACCAGGTATTGCTTTCCCTGAAAAAAATAATGGACAGCAGGCGCCTGATATCGGAAAAAACGACTGCCGCTTACCAGCAGGAATTCCGCAACCTTTTTATGGCGCTCAATGACAAGCCCAACCACGAAGAATGGAAAGAGCTGTATAAAAAGCTGGTATTTTGGGAACTGGAGATGACCAAAAGCGGCAGCACTGAAATGATGGAGATCCTGCATTCACAAAAAGGTGAGGCAAATACAGAATTCTTTAAATTTATCTCTAAAAACTACGCAGACTGGATATCAGGAAAATCCAAAGCCCCGTTACTGTCGCACAACCTGTTTCGGGAAAAAGTAGCACCCTTTGTATCAGATAAAAAAACCACCTTCCTGGTCGTCATCGACAATTTGCGCTACGATCAGTGGAAAGCGATTCAAAATATACTCACAGACACCTACCGCATCGTGGAAGAGGATCTGTTTTACAGCCTTTTGCCTACTGCCACGCAATATTGCCGCAATGCCTTGTTTGCCGGTATGCTGCCTGTTGATATCGAAAAGAAGTTTCCCAACGAATGGAAAAACGATGATGAGGACGGCGGAAAGAATCTTTTTGAAGACGTGTTTCTCGAGGCGCAGTTAAAAACCCTGAAACTGGACAAACTGAAAACACAGTACGTCAAGATCACCAATAACGAGCACGCCAAAGCCCTGGAAGATAATATTCACAATTACCTCAGGAATGACCTGACGGTTATTGTATACAACTTCGTCGATATGCTTTCCCATGCCCGTACAGAGATGGAAGTGCTGAAAGAACTGGCAGGCGACGAGGCTTCTTACCGCTCGCTGACACACAGCTGGTTTGAGCATTCACCCTTGTTGGGCGCCCTGAAAAAGATTGCCGAAAAAGGGATTCAACTGATCATCACCACAGACCATGGCACCCAAAAAGTACGTACGCCCAGCAAAGTGATCGGCGACAGGGCCACCACCACAAACCTGCGCTATAAGCATGGACGCAACCTGCAATACGAAGACAAAGACGTGCTGGCCTTCCGCGATCCCAAACTGGCGGGTTTACCCCGTCCGAATGTAAGTTCCACATTCATCTTTGCCAAAGAAGATGTCTTCCTTTGTTATCCCAACAACTACAATCATTACGTGAATTATTACCGGAATACCTTCCAGCACGGTGGTATTTCTATAGAAGAAATGATTGTGCCTGTGATTCGCCTGGAGTCCAAATAAGTAAATTCAGCGGGCATTCCTGACCACATGCGTTTTTAAAAAATCATAGGTGGTCAGGATGTCTATTTTGTCTGAAAAATAAAAATCCTCCCTGTTTTCCGTAACGATCACCCTGCAGCCGGAATGCAGTGCCGCATAGTACTGAAGGCCATCTTCAAAATCCTGCACCTTTTTGTTCGCAGCAGACTCCTGCACCTCTTTCTCTCCGCAGGCTGAAATTTTAATGTGTTTGCTCAATAGTACGATTCGTTCCCTGGCCGAGGCAGAACCATGTTTCTTTTCAGCAAAATAAAAAGCTATAGCGAGGCAGACTGCCGAAGTGTACAAAGTATAGTGCCTGTTATCTGCCAGGCTCAGCAACTTTGCCGCGTGTGTATACAGAGGATACTCTTTGCACAGCACCGCAACCAGTATATTGGCATCCAGGAACACCTTCATTTTTTTGAATTGAAGTATTCGTCGTTGAGGTCTTTCCGGGATTTTTTGCCGGTATCATAGGTGACGGCACCTTCCGCAACGATACCGACCCAATCAGATATCGGGAGATTTTCGATGCTATAAAACCCACTGCTGATGCACTTGCGCAGGAGTATTTCTACAAGCCTGCTCAGGCTTATTTGATGCTCTTCTGCATAGACTTTTGCTTCGTCTATAACACCGGCATCCAGGCGCAATGTGAGTTTCCGATCCATAAAAACAACCTTATACGCCAAAAATACAATTTTTATACGGCATCTCAAATATTATATCATCTTTTTTATAAAGTTTCCCGCTTTTAATGGTTGCCAATATCTATTATCTTTGCCACAAACGAAAAACTGAATCTATGTTGAAAGATGCTGTAGCGCCTAACTCTCAAAAAATTTCATTCGAAGATTTAAAGAAAGAAGTACTGAACGATTACTACCTCGCCGTTTCCAGCCGTGAAGCCAGTCTGATTGGCCGTAAAGAAGTACTGACGGGAAAAGCTAAGTTTGGAATCTTTGGTGACGGAAAGGAATTGGCCCAGATCGCTGCCGCAAAATGCATGCAACCCGGCGATATCCGTTCCGGCTATTACCGCGACCAGACACTGATGTTCGCTACAGGCATGAGTGACATAGAAAAATTCTTTTCTCAGTTGTATGCCAATCCTGATGTAGAAGCGGAACCCTCTACCGCCGGGCGTATGATGAACGGACACTACGGTACCCGCTGGACAGACGAAAACGGCAACTGGAAAGATTTGACAAAAGCACCACAATCTTCAAGTGATATTTCCCCTACGGCAGGCCAGATGGTACGGGCTTTAGGTATGGCTTATGCCTCCAAAATGTACCGCAATGTTGCCGAGCTGCAAACAGGTTTTGAAAAATTCTCGCATAAAGGCAACGAAGTGATCTTTTGTACCATCGGGGATGCCTCAACCTCTGAGGGCCTGTTTTGGGAGACCATCAATGCCGCTGGTGTCCTTCAGGTTCCCCTTGCGGTATTTGTATGGGACGACGGATACGGTATCTCCGTGCCCCGTAAATACCAGACAACCAAAAACTCCATTTCGCAGGCGCTTGCCGGTATGAAATGGGATGAAAAAAGCGGCGGTATCCATATCGAAACCGTAAAAGGGTGGGATTACGCCAGCCTCGTGAGCACGATAAAAAGTGGGGTACAGCGCATCCGCGAAACCCATGTGCCTACTATCTTCCATATCCAGGAAATCACACAGCCGCAGGGACACTCAACATCGGGCTCCCACGAGCGTTACAAAAGTAAAGAGCGCCTGCAATTCGAAAAAGATATGGATTGTATTGTCAAAATGAAAGAATTCATTCTGACCAATGAAATTGCCGACGAAGAAAGCTTGGAGAAAATAGAAGAGGAAGCCAGGCAGGCTGCGCGTGAAAGCAAACAAAAAGCCTGGGAAAAATTCATCGAACCTATACGCACACAGGTGCAGCAGGCGGCCACGCTATGCAATCAGGTAGTGATGCAGGGCCACACTCAGGGCGAGCAGATTGCTACATTGGTGCAAAAACTGACTGCTATTAAAGAGCCCATCCGCAAAGACGTCATGCAGACGATCTACAAAGTGCTGGCGCTCTGCTCCGGCTTGAATAATGAAGCTATCCGTTCCCTTCGCAATTTTTATGACAGCCTCAAAACTGACAACGAACACAAATTCAGCTCCTTCCAGCATTCCGAATCGGCACAAAACGCGCTGAAAGTAAAAGAAGTGAAACCCGAATTCGATGAGGCTCAGCTGAATGGATACGAAATCCTGAATAAATACTTCGACCAGTTGTTTGCCGCTAATCCGGCCGTTTTTGCATTTGGGGAAGACTTGGGTAAGATCGGTGATGTGAACCAGGGATTTGCCGGCTTGCAGGATAAATACGGAGAACTTCGTATATCCGATACCGGTATCCGTGAAGCCACCATTGTAGGGCAGGGTCTTGGTATGGCATTAAGAGGTCTTCGTCCGATAGCGGAAATCCAATACCTGGATTATCTTATCTACGGCTTGCAACCGCTTTGCGACGACGTGGCCACCTTACAATACCGTACCTATGGCGGCCAGAAATGTCCGCTCATTATCAGGACGCGCGGGCACAGGCTCGAAGGTATCTGGCACAGCGGCTCCCCGATGGGTATGATCATCAACAGCATACGCGGTATGTATCTATGCGTGCCGCGCGATATGACACAGGCTGCCGGTATGTACAACACCTTATTGCAAAGTGACGAACCCGGTATCGTGATCGAATGCCTGAACGGGTACAGGCTGAAAGAAAGAGTACCTTCCAACCTGGCCACCTTTACTGTTCCACTGGGTATACCCGAAGTAGTACAAAGCGGCGAGGATATCACCATCGTTTCTTATGGTTCTACCTTGCGTGTCATCCAGGAGGCTATTGATAACTACCTGGCCCCACAGGGTATTTCCTGTGAGGTGGTAGACGTTCGTACATTATTGCCTTTTGACATCAATCATATTATCGTGGAATCGCTGAAAAAGACAAGCCGCATTGTTTTCATAGACGAAGACGTTCCGGGTGGTGCAACAGCGTATATGTACCAGCAGGTAATGGAGCTGCAAGGCGGCTATCGCTATGTAGATGCAGCCCCACGCACCATCAGCGCCAAAGCCCATCGTCCGGCATATGCTACCGATGGCGATTATTTCTCCAAACCCAATGCGGAGCAGATCGCTGATATCATTGCCGAAATGATCAGGGAATAACTTATTGTAGACTCAGAATCAGCCGATGCCATCCCTGGAGGATGGCATCGGTATGAAAAGGAATAACCTGGAGCATAATAAAGTTCATTTCTTCTGTAAAGCAAAAATTACCCTTACATTAGCATTCAATCTTATAAATTTATGAAACAGCTTACCATCAAATGTTTGTCCATTATGTCCATAAGTTTACTTTCTGCCTGTGCAGGAAACAATGCCGGGCAAAAGAAAGAGCAGTCCGGTAAACCTGACAACCCCTTGTTGCAAAAAAGCACCCTGCAATACCAGGCGCCCCGTTTCGACCTGATCAAAGACGAGCATTTCAAGCCCGCCTTTGACTACGCATTGAAGGAGCATGATAAAGAAATAGAGCAGATAGCCAACAATACGGAAGCGCCGACTTTTGCCAACACCATATTGGCTATAGAGACCAGCGGCGAAGACCTCGGCCGCGCCGTCATCATATTCGGTAACCTTACCGGCTCCAATACCAATCCCGTATTGCAGGCGCTCGACGAAGAATATGCCCCCATTTTTTCAGCCCATAGCGATAAGCTGTACCTGAACAGCAAGATTTATCAGCGGATCAAAGCGCTTGATATCAGCAAACTACAGGGAGAAGACAAACGACTGGCTGAATACTACCTGCAGCAATTTGAGCTGGCCGGTGCCAACCTGGACGATGCGGCAAAAGAAAAAGTAAAAGCGTTGAACCAGGAGATGGCTACCCTGAGCACACAATACACCAACAAACTATTGGTAGCGCGCAAAAACGGCACCGTCTATTTTGATTCCGAAGCTGAGCTGGACGGGCTTTCCAAAGCTGAGATTTCCGCTGCCAAAGAAAAAGCAGACAATGAAGGTAAAGCAGGAAAGTTTGCTATCGGTATTATCAATACCACACAGCAACCTCCTTTGATGAGCATGAAAAACCGGGCTGCCCGGGAGAAATTGTTCCATGCCTCCTGGATACGTGCAGAGAAAGGAGATGAAGGGGATACCAGGGCCATCCTGGAGAAGCTGGCAAAGCTTCGTTTGGCGAAAGCGAAACTGATGGGTAAGAAAAGCTTTGCAGAATGGAAACTGCAGGACCAGATGGCTAAAACACCGGAACCTGCGATGAACCTGCTCGCTTCCATAGCAGGTCCTGCTGTTGTGAAAGCAAAATCTGAAGCCGCAGAGATCCAGAAGATCATTGATGCGCAGGGTGGCGGTTTTAAACTGGAGCCCTGGGATTGGGATTTTTATGCAGAGCAAGTGCGTAAAGCAAAATATGACCTTGACGAAAGCATTGTGAAGCCTTATTTTGAAGTAACGACTGTGCTGGAAAAAGGCGTGTTTTTTGCCGCGGAGCGCATGTACGGTATCACCTTCAAAGTACGTAAAGACCTGCCGGTATACCATCCTGATGTAGTAGCCTATGAAGTATTTGATAAAGATGGCAGCAGTATGGCCATTTACTACCTCGATTTCTATACCCGCGACAATAAGAACGGTGGTGCCTGGATGAACAATTTTGTCAACCAATCGCACTACCTGAAACAAAAACCGGTGATCGTAAACGTCTTCAACTTTGCCAAACCGGTGGGAGACAATCCTTCACTGATCAGTTTTGATGATGTGACCACCATGTTCCACGAATTTGGTCATACCCTGCATGGCCTGTTTGCCAACCAGCAATATGTGACCCTTTCCGGTACCAGCGTACCCCGCGACTATGTAGAATTTCCTTCCCAGATCAACGAGCATGCAGCACTTGATCCTGAAGTGTTGAAAAACTATGCCGTCCACTACAAGACCAAAGAAGTAATTCCCCAGGCCCTGATCGATAAAATCCAGAAAGCAGCAACATTCAATACAGGGTACAGCGTAACCGAATTGCTGGCAGCAGCCACCCTGGATATGGCCTGGCACACCGTAGAGCAGGAAAGCGACTTCAAACCCGCCCTGGTATTTGAAGAAGAAGCCCTCAAAAAATATGGATTGCTGGTCAAAGAAGTACCGACACGCTATCATACCCCTTACTTTGCCCATATCTGGGGTGGGGGATACAGCGCCGGGTACTATGCCTACACCTGGAGCAAAACCCTTGATTACAACGTGTACGACTGGTTCAAAGCCAACGGTGGCATGAACAGGGCAAATTGTGACCGTTTCCGTCAATATATATTATCCGTAGGCAACAGTGTAGACCTGAACAAAGCCTTTGTGGACATGATCGGTCATGAAATGAAAATTGAGCCTTACCTGGTTAATGCAGGTCTGAATACCGGAAAATAAAACAAATCCAAAAATAGAAACGGAGTGTGTTTTTCTTTGAAGAACACACTCCGTTTTTCCAGTCCGGGGAGCCCCCCCTGTTCCTAAACCTACAGATCAGCTTTATACCGTTACATGGTCTTCAGCAGCATTATATTTCTTTGTTACTTTCTGCCGGTATTTCTCCTGGCCTATTTTCTTTGCCCGGCCCGGCTGAAGAATTACTGTATCATCGTAGCCAGCCTGCTCTTTTATGCCTGGGCGGCCCCCCGCTTTGTCTTTGTGATCCTGGCGACTACCTTTTTCGACTTCTTGATCGTGAGGGCTTTAGATCAGTCAGCGAATGAGCGGAAAAGGAAGACCCTGCTTTGTGTATCCTTATTGGTTAATATCGGCCTGTTGTTTTACTTCAAATACTGCAATTTCTTTATTGATCAGTTCAATGCCGTACTGGCATTATTCCATATCTCCGGTATCAAATGGCTGAGTGTGGTGTTGCCGATCGGTATTTCCTTTTACACCTTTGAGACCATTACCTATGTGGTAGACGTGTACCGCCGCGTACATAAACCGGTGCAAAAGTTCAGCGATTACCTGCTGTATATTATTCTGTTCCCCAAGCTGATTGCAGGTCCGATTATCCGTTTTCACGAGTTTGCAGACCAGATCACTACCCATCAGCTGAACGAAAGTGCCGAGAACAGGCTCAGGGGCCTGTACCGCTTTTTTACAGGCCTGGCCAAAAAAGTACTACTCGCCAATACGATCGGGGCCTTTGCCGACACAATCTTCGCCTTACCGGTACAGGAAGTCGGCACCTTTACCGCATGGATGGGTGCTTTGGCCTATACATTCGAAATTTATTTCGACTTTTCCGGCTATTCCGACATGGCTATAGGGTTGGCGCTCATCATGGGCTTCCGTTTTCCGGAAAACTTCAACAACCCCTATACCGCCACCTCCATCACCGACTTCTGGCGGCGCTGGCACATTACCCTGGGCAACTGGATGAAGAATTACTTATATATACCCCTGGGCGGCAACAGGGTGACATCGGGCAGGCTGTACTTCAACCTTTTTATCGTGTTCCTGGCCTCCGGACTCTGGCATGGTGCAGCCTGGGGTTTTATTTTCTGGGGGGCTTATCATGGCCTGTTCCTGGTGCTGGAACGGTTGTTCCTTTCAGCAGCACTGAAAAGGATCGGCAAACTGTCTGTAGTCTATACTTTCTTCGTTGTTACTGTAGGTTGGGTGCTGTTTAAACTCGAACACCTGCGGCCCGCTCTTGCTTATATGAAGCGCATGTTTGGCGGCTATGCAGACGATCAGCACCTATGGTATGCCGGCCAGGAGTTTTGGGTCATCTTTGCATTGGCCGCCTTTAGTTCTTTCTTCGGTTTAAGCAGCTGGGGAAAACAGGTACAAGAGCGTTTTTATCACCGCAGCTTCAGCACAGCAGGACATCTTTGCATGTTCGTACTGATGGCTGCCTTGTTTGTGTTGCTGGCAGGACATATCACCACTTCCACTTTTAACCCTTTTATTTACTTCAGATTTTAAGATATGATAAAAGGATTGACACGGAACCTGCTGTACCTGTTGCTCATCGGTATCTTACTGCTGCCCCTGGTACAGAAACGCCTGCACCTGTTCCCCGAACCCCAACTGTCAGGGGCCGTTGAAACGGCCCCGAATACAGGTCTGTCCACAGAGACCTGGTGGGACGGCAGCTACCAGGAAAAGAAATCCCTGTATGCCAATGACAATATCGGCTTCCGGCCCTGGCTCATTAAGATCAACAACCAGGTAGATTATTCACTACTGCGCAAAGTACACACACGCGAAGTGGTGATCGGGAAAAACTATTGCCTGTTTGAGAAGGGATATATTGAAAAACGTTGCGGCTCCGACTACAAAGGTGTAGACGAAAGCAGGCAGAAACTGCACAAACTCAAAGCCCTTCAGGATACCTTTAAGCAGATGGGTAAATCCATCCTGCTGGTGCATGCACCGTCCAAAGCATGGTATTACCCTGAGTACGTACCGGACCACATGGTATGCGACACAACCGTGCCCTCGCGCTACAAAGATTTTTTACGGCTTGAAGACTCGCTGCAGATCAATCGTATTGACTTCAACGCCTGGTTTGTCGCTCAAAAAGATACAACAAAACACCTGTTGATGTCTATGCAGGGCATACACTGGACTACTTACGCTGCCCTGCTGGCCGCCGACAGCATCATCAGCTGGCACGAAAAATACTTCCATAAACCCATCCCGCATATCCGTATCGAAAAACTGGAATCCACCAGCAATCCGAATGGCGACGATGATATCGCCCGTGGCCTGAACCTGTTCCTGCCCGTTACCCGGGAAACCTTTACCTATCCTACTTTTTCCTACACAGAAATGCCCATGGACCAACGTTTAAATGCGTTTTACATGGGTGACAGCTTTTTCTGGACCATGATCAATATTCACCTGCCACATCAAACCAACAACGATTTCCTGTTCTGGTACTCCTGGGGGGAGATCTGGTACCGGAAGGATGGGGTAGAAGACCATAGTTATGACGATGAACTGGATTGGAAAAGCACCCTGGCACACACCGATATGATCGTGCTGATGGCCACCGAAGTAAACCTGGACCGCATCGGCAACGGTTTTATTGAAAAAGCCTATGCCCACTATTTCGGATCACAACGCTGATTCTTCTTCGCCTTTATGGCGCGGATGCCAGACCAGGTAGTAATAAGCCAGCAGCAGCACACCCGTCACAAAAGGGATCAGGGCCAGGTGACGGAAGGTGAAGGGGCCGCTAATGACGACTGCATCAAAATGCAAAAATTCTGATACCATCCAATACGAATTGGCCAGAATCCATACCGTGATCGCCAGGTTGTGGTACAGCTCACTTTTCATCGACCGCGTACGCCAGGCGATAATAATGGAAATGATCAGGGTAGGGAAGATCATCAGGATACCCAGGGGTTTCCAGATCATACACCAGCTAATGTCTTTGATCAACCAGAAGACGATGTGCAGGTTTTCCATCCTGCGGTAGGCAGCAGGTATCCGGTATTCGGAATGGGTAAAAGACATAGAGGCTATTGTTTTAGAATATGGCCCCTTGCCCGGGGCCGCGCAAAGTTGCAATAAAACGGCAAAATACAGGATATCCGGCACCAGAAAAGCATGATATATATTGCAGACACCAGGTACAGAAACTATCTTTGCCCTGATGAAGATATATACCTGTAGAATAGTTCTGGCTTGCATAGGCTTCACTGTATTGTGTGCCTGTAAGAAAGAGAAGAACACCGAAGGCGGGACACGTCTGTACGAAGTAGTCAGTGAGACAAACAAAAAGCTCGTGGATTACGCATATACTTCAGATGGCAAGCTAAGCAGGGTAACAAGTTATGACACCACGGGCAAGGTTCGGTTGACTACCAATTATGTTTATGCCGGCAATACAGTGACCGAAACGACGGGAGGCGTAGGGTTTTATGACAGTAGCGTATCCTTTCTCGATACCAGGGGCTATGCACATAGTGTTGTCTATAATTATTATAACTATCAAGATACGGCAGTACTGGAATATGATAGTGAGGGGTACCTGTCCCGCGCGCTGCTCACTCCGCAAAAGCGGGATACGGTTTTGTTTACCAATAAAGAAGGTAAACGTTTATCGGCAAAACGTCCGGGTACATTGGGTGGTGAAGAAGTATTTGAATATTATGATTTTAAAGATAAAAATCAGATTATGCCACTGCTCAATCATCTAAGTGATTATGGCGACAAATACAGCAAGCAATTAAGCTGGGGTAAGGCCGTACCGTATGCGCTGAAAAGTCGATACCGTTATTCGAATAACGATCCGGCACACACTCTGGTGTACGACTATCAGTACGATCTGGACAAAAGCAGCAATATCAGCTCAATAGCGGTTACGATCAGCTATAAAGATAGTTATGAACTATTTAAAGGCCGGATTTACCTGCATTACAGGTAAGCTGCCCCGGATACTATTTTTTACTTTTTTTAGCCAGGGGGTTGTAGTCCAGGCACAATTGCAGCCAGTGCCGTAACTTCTTTTCGGTTTTAAAGCCGCTTTGCAGAACGTAGACATAGCCCTTCATGGTCTTGCCCGTAAATTCCATCGGGATCACGTGCTCCTGTCCGAGTATGGTTTCAGCGACTGCTTCCCCGACCCGGCAAAGCAACAGGTCTTCGCCGGTCTTTTTATCCGTGTGGGTGGCACAACACATTTTATCCGCTACCATAAAGCAGATACCACCAAACATATGCTTTTCGCTAAAGTCTGCTCCCCTTTCAAATAAGAGGCAGCGGATGCGGTCGGCAAGTAGTTCGTTGTAAGCCATGATATACTTAGTATTGATTATATAAATTATCGCAGCCATTTTTGGGCAGCCCGGCTCACCAAAACTAGATGATTCGGGGCAGAATGCTTGGGGCAGCAGCGCTTGTTTTAGTAACAAAATGCCACCGTTATGGCAAAGTTGTCTTCATACGATAGCAAAACCGGCGCAAAGCCAGACGGGGTGCAGAAATTATTTTTTACTGTAATAATAATTTGTTTTACCTTTGCCGTCCAAAAATTTCACTTAAAAGGAGGAAACAAAAATTGGAAGAAAACACAATTCCACAAGTTCAGTCCGTACAGTCAGCTCATGACGATTTCGACTGGAGCGTTGACAAACGCAACGTTGCATCTTACACCAAAGAAGATCGTAAAAAATACGAAGAGGTGTATGACAACACTTTCACTCCGATCGATGAATCGGCTGTGATGAACGGTACAGTGGTGGGTAAAACCAACACTGACGTGATTGTAAACATCGGTTTCAAATCCGATGGTATGATCTCTCTCAACGAATTCCGCGATATGCAGGATGTAAAAATCGGTGATGAGATCGAAGTAATGGTTGTAGAAAAAGAAGACCGCAATGGTCATCTGCACCTCAGCCGCAAAATGGCACGCGCAGCACGCGCATGGAACCAGATCGTTGAGTTCTACAAAACAGGCGAAATTGTTACAGGTAACATTACCTCTAAAACAAAAGGCGGCCTGATCGTAGACGTTCACGGACTGGAAACCTTCCTGCCCGGTTCACAAATTGACGTAAAACCCGTAACGGATTACGATCAGTATGTGGGCAAAACAATGGATTTCAAAGTTGTGAAAATCAACGAACAGATCCGCAACGCAGTAGTTTCCCACAAAGCGCTGATCGAAAGCGATATGGAAGCACAGCGCAGCGTGATCATCGGCCAGCTCGAAAAAGGACAAATCCTTGAAGGAACGGTGAAAAATGTAACCGACTTCGGTGCATTCATCGACCTGGGCGGAGTAGATGGTTTGTTGTACATCACTGATATCAGCTGGGGACGTATCACTCATCCTACAGAAGTACTGAGCAACGGTCAGAAACTGAACGTTGTTGTGCTTGACTTCGACGATGAGAAAAAACGTATCAGCCTTGGCCTGAAACAATTGACTCCTCACCCATGGGATAACCTGCCTGCCGACATCGTTGAAGGTAGCTCCGTAACGGGTAAAGTAGTCAATATCGAAGATTATGGTGCGTTCCTGGAAATCATGCCGGGCGTAGAAGGTCTGGTACACGTATCAGAAATCACCTGGTCTTCACAGCCGATCAACGCGAAAGAATTCTTCAAAATGGGCGACGAATACCAGGCTTCAGTAGTAACTCTGGATAAATCTGAGCGCAAAATGAGCCTTTCTATCAAGCAATTGACAGAAGACCCATGGGAAACTATCGAGAACAAATATCCTTTGGACAGCCGTCATAAAGGTATCGTGAAAAACCTGACTCCTTACGGCGTATTCGTTGAGCTGGAAACAGGTATCGGCGGTATGATCCACATCAGCGACCTGAGCTGGATCAAACGTTTCAACCACCCGAGCGAATTCACCAAAGTAGGTGAAGAAATCGAAGTGGTGATCATGGGTATCGACAAAGAAAACCGCAAATTGTCTCTGGGCCACAAACAAGTGGAAGACGATCCGTGGAACACATTTGAAACTGTATTCCCGATCGGTTCCCTGCACGAAGGTACCGTGACTAAAAAAGACGATAAAGGTGCTACCGTTCAGCTGCAATACGGCCTGGAAGGATATGCACCCGCACGTCACCTGCGCAAAGAAGACGAAACTACCGTTGCTGCTGACGAAACAATCCAGTTCATGATCATTGAATTCGATCGTAACGACAAACGCATCATGGTATCTCACACGAAAGTATGGGAGCAAGGTAAAGTCGAAGAGCGCGAAGCTGCAAAGAAAGACGCTAAAGAGCAGTCTGACAAGACTAAATCTGCAGTGAAAAACATCCAGTCTAAAGTTGAGAAATCAACCCTGGGTGATATCGGAGCACTGGCTGCACTGAAAGACAAAATGAAACAAGACGAAGGCGAAAACAAATAGTTCTTCCCCAAACCTTGGCAAATAAAGACGGTCATCCTGCAAAGGGTGGCCGTTTTTTATTTAAGAAATATAGATGCGCTGATGTACGGACTGAAAAGAGATGGTTTAAAATAAAAGCTTTTATTTTGCAGCAGTATAAAACCTATACGGTTTTGAAAACCTTATAGGTTTACCCTATCATGAGCACCATCCAGCTTCAAACCCTCATTAAGGCCGATATCGGTACCTGCTTCGACCTTTCCCGCAGCATAGACCTGCACAAGATCTCTACTGCACATACCAACGAGGCGGCAATAGCCGGTTGTACCCAAGGCCTGATCGGACTGGACGAATTTGTGACCTGGGAGGCTACTCATTTTGGTATCCGCCAACAGCTTAGCACAAAGATCACCGCTTTCGATCCTCCCTTCCATTTCCGGGATGAACAGATCAAAGGCCCTTTCCAAAGTATGGTGCATGACCATTATTTTGCCGAAAAAGACGGGATTGTCACCATGAGCGATATCTTTGCCTTCCGCTCGCCTTTAGGGCCTTTAGGCAGGCTTGCAGACCGCCTGGTACTGCAACGTTATATGACAGCCCTCCTGGAAAAAAGAAATCAAACCATCAAAGAATTTGCTGAGAGCGGACAATGGCAATCAGTTTTACAATAAAAGACATATGAAAATCCTAGTAAAAAACATTAAATATTTATACCAGACGGAAGAAGGTACAGCACAGAAAAGGGTAGTGGGCGGTGCCGGTATGGCGGCAGTACCAGCCATAGAAGACGCGTACCTGGTCCTTGAAAATGACCGTATTCATTCATTTGGAAAAATGACAGAATTAACTGACAATCATTATTATAAAATGATTGATGCAAGTAATAGTTTAGTATTACCTGCCTGGTGCGACAGCCACACACACCTGGTGTTTGCAGCCCCGCGGGAGCAAGAATTTGTAGATCGCATCAAAGGCAAAAGCTATGAAGAGATCGCCCGCAACGGAGGCGGCATCCTGAACTCTGCCCGCAAACTGAACCTGATGGACGAGCAGGAACTCTATGATCAATCACTCCAGCGCCTGAACCAGGTCATTACCCAGGGTACGGGCGCTATCGAGATCAAAAGCGGTTACGGATTGAACACTGAAGCTGAGCTGAAAATGCTGCGCGTGATCCGCAGACTGAAGGAAAATACACCTGTTCCGATCAAAGCATCTTTTTTGGCAGCACACGCTTATCCAGTTGAATATAAGGAAGATAAAGCAGCTTATATAAAGTTGATTATCGATGAAATGTTACCACGCGTTGCCGGTGAAGGCCTGGCCGATTATATGGATGCATTCTGTGAAGAAGGTTTTTTCAGCGTAGCCGATACAGAGCAATTGCTCGAAGCCGGCTGGAAGTATGGCCTGAAACCAAAGATCCATGCCAACCAGCTGCATTACTCGGGTGGGGTACAGGTGGGGGTGAAACACAAAGCGGTATCTGTAGACCACCTGGAATGTGTAGGGGATGCCGAGATTGAAGCTTTGAAATCCGGTACCACCATGCCCACTTTATTGCCTGCCGCGGCATTCTTCCTGGGCATTCAATACCAGCCCGCCCGCAGGATCATCGATGCCGGCCTGCCGGTTTGCCTGGCCAGCGATTACAATCCGGGGTCCTGTCCTTCCGGCAATATGAACCTGCTGACCACCATTGCCTGCACCCAATTGAAAATGACACCGGCAGAAGCCATCAATGCGATTACCATCAACGGGGCTGCTGCTATGGAACTGGAACAGGAACTGGGTACCATTGCTGTGGGCAAAAAAGCCAACCTCATTATTACCAAACCGATGAACTCCCTGGACTATATTCCCTACGATTTCGGGAACAACCCGGTACAGCAAATGATCATTAACGGGAAGATATATTGATAGTCTTACAGCTATATGACAACTGTAGTTGACAGTAAAAAACAGCCTGTGTTATCATTTTTTGAATAGTTTATGTAAATATGAAAACGCAAATAATATCACACTCAATAAAAGTATTTCTTTGCCGTAAGGATAATGCTGTATACGGAAGTCAACCCCTATCAGTATTCCCAGCGCAGCAATAATTCGAAGTGCGATCCTTATAGCCTTCATTATTTTCGTTTTTGTGACTTTTGTTAGTTGCTGATTACTTGGCCGGCACATACCGGATGCTCAATTGCCCGGTGTAACGCGCGCCTGTAAAAGATACCTTTTTCAACACCTCTTCCTTCGTCGCTTCCGGAGCCGGTATGTTGACGGAAAACTGGTCTATCGTAGTTTCCAGCGAGTCGTACAGGAACAATTCCGTAGCACCTGGATTGATATGAAAAGGGCTTGCGACCGAAAG